>JBKJRJ010000035.1:0-3660 GCA_046594705.1 Vicinamibacterales bacterium | reverse complement strand
CATCATGGCAAAAGGCAAGCGGTGTGCCGCGGCCTCTCCCCCTATGGGTGGCGGGAGGTCTCCGCTGGACTCGCACGGGACCATGCTCCGTCCTGGGACACGACATTACAGTACTGGAAGCAGACGGGGGCGGGAGCGATCGCGGGGCGGGGGCAAACGCACGAAAAGCCCCGCCAGACAGCACGGGGCTTTTCGCACGTCACATCCGTGACGAGAGGACGGCGCTGAGGCCTACTTCAGGTGCTTGCTCACGAGTTTGGTCATCTCGAACATGTTGACCACGGCTTTGCCGCCGAACACCGCCTTGAGGTTTTCATCAGCCTTGATGTTGCGCCTGTTCTTGGGATCCTGCAGCTTGTTCTTCTTGATGTAGGCCCACAGCTTCTTGGTGACTTCGGTCCGCGGGATCGGCTTGCTGCCGACCACTTCCGACAGCGCCGCACTGGGCGTCATCGGTTTCATGAATGCCGCGTTCGGCTTGCGTGCCGCGGACTTCTTCGCCGTCTTCTTGGCCATCTCTGCTCCTTTACGAGGGTGCGCGTGAATGCACGAAGGGTAACACAACTTCCCGGTTCTTCATGGGAGAAAACGACCCCGCTCATAGGGGAGCGGGCACCCCGCGCCGCCGCGGCCCTGGCGTGACGCCCTACTGGCAGGTTCCGGCGCGCGCCGGTTCCCCGGCCGGAACCGCGGTGACCGCCAAGAACTGCACCTTCGGCGGCATCGTCGGCGCCAGTGTGATGGCGACCCGCAGGCGCCCGCGTTCGCAGGTCATCGTCCAGTCGCCGCGCAGCGCGTTCTCGACGCGATCGAAGCCGCTGCCCTCGGCGCAGATACCGGCCTGGGCGGTCAGCGCCGCGATCGCGGCGCGGCGGCGGTCGCGGCGCTGATCGAGAAACAGGTTGACCGCGGCGATCCGGTCGGCCGCCGCGTCGTCCCATTTCACGATCAGGCGCGCCACCTCGTCGCGCGCGGCGACCAGCGCCGGCGACGGCTCGATCACCCGCGGCTGCAGCCCGCCGGTGCGCGCCAGCGCCGCGAGCGCCGCGTCGAAGGTGCGCGGCCAGCTGGTGTAGGTGAGATTGCCGAACGCGATCAGCCCGACCCCGTACTCCGGCAACCACCGCATCTGCGTGCCGAATCCCGGCAGCCCGCCGCCGTGCGACACCACGGTCGGGAACTCGCAGGTCTGTGAAATCCGCAGGCCGTAGCCATAGCCGCCCGAGTTGAGCTGCACGCCTACTCCCGGTGGCGACCCTGCGCCCGCCGCCAGCGACTGAACCGACGACACGGCGGCGGCGGCCGGGCGCGATACCTGCTGCATCTCGCGCAGCGAGGCCCGCCGGATCGGACCGGTCTCCGCGCCGTCACGCGGCGGCCAGGCCGCGAGGAACGCCCCAACGTACTTACCGAGGTCCGACAGCGTCGTCAGCATGCCGCCCATCGCGCCGAAGGACCCGTTCGCGAGCAGCGGCTCGTTCTTCCACTGGTTGTCTTCCCACCGGTAGCCATGCGCGAGCCGGCCGGCCGGCACCTGGGACGGCTCGAGCGTCGTCGAGGACATCCCGAGCGGCCGCAGGACGTGGTCGTTCACGTAGGTCGTGTAGGCCGCGGTCCGCGGCGAGCCCGAGGGATCCGCCACGTTGGCGACGATCCGGCCCAGGATGGCGAAGCCGAAGTTGGAGTATTCGTAGGCGATGCCAGGGGTGTGGGAAAACGGGATGCCGGCCGTGATCATCGCCGACAGCTGTTCGTCGGTGTCGGCCAGCTGCTGATCGCCCCACGGGTTGTCCTCGGGGAAGCCGCCCGCGTGGGACATCAGGTGGCGCACCGTCAGTCTGGGCGAGTCGCTGGTCGGATAGACCAGCGCCTTCATTTCCGGCACGTATTTCTCCGCCGGATCGTCGAGCGACAGCCTGCCTTCGTCACGCAGCTTGAGGATCGCGATGGCCGTGAAGCTCTTGGTCATCGATGCGATCCGGAAGACCGTGTCGGGCGTGACGGGGGCCTTCGACGGGACGTCGCGGAAACCCGTGACGCCGCTGTGCGCGAGCTGGCCGTCGATGATGATGCCCCAGGCCGCCCCGGGCACGTGGGCGCCGGCGGTGTAGGACCCAAACAGCGTGTCGATCTCGGGGAACGCCCGCTCGAGCCTGGCGCGGCGCTCGGGATCCGCAAAACGGGGCGGCGGCGACTTGAACGTCGGGGTGCTCTGCGCGACCAGCGCCAGCAGGCAAACGCCGAGCAGCGGCTTCACTTCGCGGACCGCACAATCGGATATTGCGTCACGCCGTCCTTGAGCTGGGCGTCGAGGTAGTTCCAGGCCACCAGTCCGTCGTCCGACATGGGCTCGAGCAGGTAGAAACCGAGGCGCGCCAGCGGCTGAGACATCCGGATTTCCCACCAGCGCCCACCGGGCGTGCGATCCAGCTTCGCGCCCCACGTCCCTTCCAGCTTCCGGAGCGCATGGCCTTCGAACGTCTGACCGGAGGTGTTGGCGTCGATATGGAAGCCCTCGACCGATGCGGGAAGCTGCCGCGTCTCGCGCATCTCGATGCCGTGGGCCTTCAGCAGCTCGATCGCTTTGGCGGCCTCGGCGGGCACGTAGTAGGCGGCCGGCACGGTTTCGGTGGTCACCGGCTCGAACCACAGCATGTCCACCATCTGCTCCGCCTTCACCACGTCCTTGCGCCGGTTCATGACGGCGCCGTTGCGCGGGTTGGTCTCGTTCTCGACTGCCCCCATCAGGATCTCGACCATTCCGCCACGCCTCAACTTCGCGCTGGTCGCTTCGATCACGCCGATGATGCGCTCCCGGTCGGCATCGGCCACCGCCTGCTTCAGCCGCGCGGCGTTCTGGTGGGCGAAGTTGAGCGCTTCTTCGATGAACACGTTGGTCGCCTTGATGCGGTCCTCGAAGGTCGCGTAGGCGTAGGCCTCGCTGAGCAGCGCGAAGCGGTTGCGCAGGCCGACGTAGTTGTTATGGAAGCGCGGACCGTGCTCGAACGTGGCCCAGACACGCGGGGCGGACGGCGGCGCCGGGGCGGGCGGCGGAACGTGGGGCGCTGGTGCCGGCCCGGCCGCGAGGGGCGCGTCGGCGGCGCCACGGCCCCGGCCTCGCCCGCCGGGAGTCGCGACGTTGCCGTAATAGAACGAGTCCCAGCCGTGCTTCACCTTCATCTGCTTCGTGACGAAGGGGAACCACTCGTCGGTCATGATCTTCATGATCGTGGCGCTGGTGTCGGGATTGAGCGGCGGCGAGTAGGTCAGGTAGTAGCCGTGGGCGGATCCGTCGGAGGTGTGGAGGTCGAAGCCGACCTGAGGGTCGTAGTCCACCCAGAGCTTCACGAACGCCCTGGCCTCGGGCGTGTCGAGCTTCATGTAGTCGCGGTTGATGTTCAGGTTCTGTGCGTTGGCGCGCGTGCCCATGCCGTTGATCGGGCCGTTCTGCCGCTGGCGGTTGGTCAGCGCGAACTTCTCGTTACCGTCGGCGTTGTAGATCGGGGTGATGAGGAACACCATCGACTGGAGCCAGTCGGCGTGCCGCCCGAGCGCGAACTCGCGCAGCAGGACTTGCGCCGACTCCTTCCCTTCCACTTCGCCGGCATGCACGTTGCCCTGGATGTGGACGCGCAGCTTGCCGGACGCCCTGACCGCCGC
>JBKJRJ010000004.1:0-11159 GCA_046594705.1 Vicinamibacterales bacterium | reverse complement strand
GCCAGCGCGAACCGCTGGGGCGTCCGCACCAGCGACTGGTACATCGTCGCCGGCGGCGACGGCTTCCAGACCCGCAGCGATCCCGAAGACCCGAACATCGTGTATGCCACGTCGCAGGACGGCAACATCTCGCGCCTCGACCTCCGCACGGGGGTGTCGCGCAGCATCCGGCCGCGCGGCGTGGCGCTGTCGACCGGTGACGAGGGCGGTCCCGCCGGGCCGAACCAGGCGCCGATCGGCCAGCGCGGCGATGCTCCCCCGACACCACCCTCGCAGCCCGGCGTTCCGCCAGCAGGGCAGCAACCGCCGGCGGGAGGGCAGCCTGCCTCGCCGCGGCCCCCTCAGGAGGCGCGTGGCGGCGGCGCCGGCCGCGGCGGCGCGCCGGATCCGAATGCGGATCGTCCGAACTGGGACGCTCCCTACATCATCAGTCCGCACAATCCGCGCCGCCTCTACTGGGCCAGCCAGTTCGTGCACCGCAGCGACGATCGCGGCGATAACTGGACCAAGGTCAGCCCTGATCTCTCGCGCGGACTGAAATGGCAGGAGCTGCCGATCATGGGCCAGGTGTGGCCCGCCGATTCGGTCGCGTACCACGAGTCCACGACCGCGCTCAGCAACATCGTCTCGATCGACGAATCGCCGCTGCTCGAAGGGTTGCTGTATGTCGGTACCGACGATGGGATCGTGCAGGTGACGGAGGACGGCGGCAGGACCTGGCGCAAGATCGAGCAGTTCCCGAGCGTGCCGCAGTACACCTATGTGTCGGACGTCTTCGCCTCGCCGCGCGACGCCAATACGGTGTTCGTCGCCCTCAACAACTGGCAGCGCGGCGACTACCAGCCCTACCTGGTCCGCAGCGCCGATCGGGGACGCACGTGGACGAACATCACGGGCAACCTGCCCGATCGGCACGACGTGTGGTCCGTCATCCAGGACCACGTCAACGGCAACCTGCTGTTCGCCGGTACCGAGTTCGGTGTCTTCACCAGCGTAGACGGCGGCCAGCGCTGGGTGCAGCTCAAGGGCGGCATGCCGGTGATCCAGGTCCGCGACATGGCGGTCCAGCGGCGCGAGAACGATCTCGTGCTCGGCACGTTCGGCCGCGGGTTCTACGTGCTCGACGACTATTCGGCGCTGCGCGACCTGACGCCGCAGACGCTGACGGAAGACGCGCGGCTCTTCCCACTGCGCGACGCCTACATCTTCAACCAGGTCGGGATGGCGCCGGCCGGCACCGCCGGCATCGGCCCCATGTCGGGGAACTGGACGGCCCCCAATCCGCCGTATGGCGCGGTCTTCACCTACAGGGTGGCGGCGACCGTGCCAGCCGAGGAGACGCTCGTGCTGACGATCAGCGACGACACCGGCCGGCAGGTGCGCCGCCTCGAACTCGACAAGTCGGCCGGGGTGCGCCGGATCGCGTGGAACCTGCGCGGCGACGCGACGTCCACGCCGGCAGGCCCGCCGCAGGGTTTCGGCGGCGGCGGCCGCGGCAACCAGGCTCCCCTCGTGGCCCCCGGCCGCTACCGCGCGACCATCAGCCGCGTCGCCGGCGACACGACGACGCCGATCGGCGCCGCGCAGTCGTTCTCGGTGCTGCCAATCGAACTCAAATAGCGCTGCACGGTCCTCGGTATCTTTTCCGGAGTCAGGTCCCTATGAGCTGTGTGCCCATTCGTCTGCGTCGAGCCGCGGCGTTGGCGCTGTCGCTGGCCGCGCTGGCCATCCCGGTGCTCGGGGTCAAACCCCAGGCGCAGGTTCCCGCGGCCCCGGCGCCGATGATCAACCAGTCGGCGGATCCGCTGCTCGGAAGCTTCCGCTTCCGCTCCATCGGTCCGGCGAGCATGGGCGGCCGCATCGACGACCTCGCGGTGTCGGAGACCGACCCCAACATCATCTATCTCGGCTACGCGGTCGGCGGCGTCTGGAAGTCGGAGAACAATGGCGTCTCGTTCACGCCGGTGTTCGACACCTACAACACCGCGTCGATCGGCGACATCGCCATTCACCCGCGCGACCCGAACATCGTCTATGTCGGCACCGGCGAGCCGAACAACCGCCAGACCTCGTCGTTTGGCGACGGCATCTACAAGACTACCGACGGCGGCAAGACCTTCGTGAACATGGGGCTGAAGGACACGCAGTCGATCGCGCGCATCGTGATCGACCCGAAGAACCCCGAAACGGTCTACGTCGCCTCGCCGGGACACCTGTTCGGGCCCAACCCGGACCGCGGCGTCTACAAGACGACCGACGGCGGCAGGAGCTGGAACAGGATCAAGTTCATCGACAACGACACGGGCTTCACCGATATCGTCCTGGACCCGGGCAACCCGAGCATCATCTACGCCTCGAGCTACCAGCGCCGCCGCATCGGCTGCTGCTTCAACGGGGGCGGTCCCGCCAGCGGGATCTGGAAGAGCACGGATGCGGGCAAGACCTGGAACAAGCTGACGGGCAACGGGCTGCCGCCCGGCACCTACGGGCGAATCGCGCTCGACGTCTCGCGCTCCAATCCCAATGTGGTCTACGCGCAGGTTGAGGCCGGAGAAACGGGCACCCCGGAGCGGACGAACCTGGTGCAGCAGACGGCCGCGACAGAGGCGACACCGGCGGGCGCCGCGGCGGTGTCCTCCCCAGCCACGACCGCACCGGGGCAGCCTGGCTTGCCGCCGCCCGGCCGCGGTGCAGCGGGAGCAGTGAGCCCGCAACCTGCGCCGGCGGCAAGCAACCCAGGAGGCGGTCGGGGCACCGCCTACAGCTGGTGTAACAACGCGGGGCCGGCGAAGGGGTTCCCCGTTGGCGGCCGCGGCGCCGCGCAGCTGGCGGCCGAGGCGCAGACACCGCGCGTCGCGCCGCCGCTGGATCCCAGGCGCGGCGGCGTCCTCAGGTCGGAGAACAAGGGCCAGACCTGGACCCTGGTGAGCAACTGCAATTCGCGGCCGATGTATTTCAGCCAGCTGCGCGTGGATCCGAGCAACGACAAGACCATCTACGTCGCCGGCCTGCCGGTCGCCAAGTCGCTCGACGGCGGCAAGACCTTCGTCACGCTCGATGAAGCGGGTGGCTACGGCGAGCCGGGGCATGTCGATCAGCACGCGATCTGGATCGACCCGAAGAACCCGAACCACATCATGGAAGGCAACGACGGCGGCCTCAACATCAGCTGGGACCAGGGCAAGACCTGGGACTACGTCAACACGATGGCCACCGCTCTCGCCTACGTCGTCAGCGCCGACATGCGCCGGCCGTATTACGTCTACATCGGGCTGCAGGACAACGGCAGCTGGGGCGGGCCGAGCGCGGTCCGCGGCCGCGGCGGCATCATGAACTCCGACTGGTTCGGCATTGGCGGCGGCGACGGCTTCTACACCGCCGTGGATCCCACCGACCACAACATCGTCATCACCGAGTCGCAGGACGGCTCGACGAACCGCTACGACCTGCGCACCGGACGCGGCACGAGCATCCGCCCGAGCGCGGGCGGCCGCGGCCGCGGTGCCGGCGGCGGCGGAGGTGCCGCTCCGACGGTCGCGGGGGTGCCCGGCGCCGAGACTTCGGCGGCCCCGCCGGTGCAGGTAGGCGGCCAGGCAGGGTTCGGCGGGCGCGGCGGCGCGCCCAACGTGATCAACGGCACGGTCGGCGAGGTCTACCGCTTCAACTGGAACACGCCGGTCATCATGTCGCCGCACAACCCGAAGATTCTCTACCTTGGCGGCAACCGGCTCTTCAAGTCCTACAACCAGGGGGACACCTGGGTGGCGAGCGCCGAGGACCTGACGAAGAAGATCGATCGCAACACGGTGGCGATGATGGAGGTGCCCGGCAATCTGACACAGCTGTCGAAGAACGACGGCGTCGTCTCCTACAGCACGATCATCGCGGTGTCGGAATCCCCCGTGATGCCGGGTGTCGTGTGGGCCGGGACCGACGACGGCAACGTGCAGGTCAGCCGGGACGGCGGGCTCACCTTCACGGAAGTCGGCAAGCACCTGCCGGGCCTGCCGCCGAATCACCAGCACTGGATCTCGCGCATCGACGCGTCGCACTTCGACCAGGGCACCGCGTACGTCGCAGTGGACGGCCACCGCAGCGACGATCTGAAACCGTACGTGTTTGTCACCCGGGATTTCGGCAGGACGTTCCAGAGCATCAGCAGCAACCTGCCGGCGTCCGGCAACGTCCTGGTGGTCCGCGAAGACCCCAGGAACAAGGACCTGCTCTACGTCGGGACCGAGTTCGGCCTGTTCGTCTCGCTCGACGCCGGGACGTCGTGGCAGAAGTTCATGAACAACTACCCGACGGTCCGCACCGACGACATCCTGATCCATCCGCGCGACAATGATCTGATCGTCGCGAGCCACGGCCGGAGCGTCTGGATCGCCGACGACATGACGCCGCTGCAGCAGCTGACGTCCGCCGTCCGCGAGGCCGACGCGACGCTGTTCGACATCCGTCCGGCCGTCGCCTGGCTGAACGATCTGCAACACAACCAGCAGGTCGGTGGGCAGAAGAACTTCATCGGCGAGAACGCGCCGCGCGGCGCGGCGATCAGCTACTACCTGAAATCCGCCGCCGGCGGCGACGTGAAGATCAGCATCGCCGACGTCAACGGCCGGGTGATCCGCACGCTCGACGGCCCCAAGACGGCCGGAATCAGCCGGGTGTGGTGGAACATGATCCCGCAGCCGGCCCAGGGGCTGGGCGGCGGCAGCGCCGGCGGTGGTCGTGGTGGCGGCGGCGGAGTCGAGGCCGGCACCTATCTCGTCACGCTGGAGGTCGGCGGCACGAAGCTGACGAAGCCGCTGCAGATCCTGCAGGACCGCTGGCTCAACGAGCGCTAAGAATCTGGTGACCGCGGAATCCGGGAATCGGGTAATCTGATCGTCGACTACCCGATTCCCCGGTTAGCTGATTTCCGGAGCCCGCCCATGGTCATACGTCGCATCGGTGTCTGGTCGGTGGCGCGGCTCTACGGCGCGCTCAGCGCGGCCGGCGGGCTCATCGTGGGCGCCATCATCGCACTCGTGTCGCTCGTCGGGGGCGCCTCGGGGGCCTTCAGCGAGGCGGCAGCGATGTCGGGCCCGCTCTCGATGATGCTGGGTGTCGGCGCCATCATCTTCCTGCCGCTCTGCTACGGCGTGCTGGGGATCTGCGTCGGCGCGATCGGGGCGGTCCTCTATAACCTGTTCGCCGGCATGTTCGGCGGCATTCAACTGGAAATCGAACCATGAAGACCCTCCACGCGCTCGCGCCGCTGGCGTTCGTCCTGTTCCTCGCCTCTCCTGCGGCGGCGCAGACGCCCGCCGCGGCCCCGCCCGCCGATGTCGTCGGCACCTGGGACGCGACCATCACCACCGCCGAGGCTGCCATCCCGAGCCAGATCAAGATCAGGAGAGAGGGCGACAAGCTGGTCGGCACCATCTCGGCGCAGATGGGTGAAACGACCATCGAGGCGCAGACCAAAGGCAAGGGCCTGACCATCTGGTTCAACTACCAGGGCCAGAACGGGCCCATGGCGATCGAGCTCAGCGGCACCGTGGACGGGGATGCCATCAAGGGGACGATGGGAATCGGCGGGCAGCCGGGCGGCGAATGGATGGCGACGCGGGTGAAGGGCTCGACGCTGGCGGCGCCGCCGGCTACCGCGCCGGCCGCCCCCGTCAAGACCGACCTGACCGGGACGTATAACGTCGCCGTCGAGCTCCCGAACATGACCGCCAGCCCGACCCTCGTCCTCAAACAGGACGGCGAGAAGCTGACCGGCGAATACACCAGCGGGCAGTACGGCAAGTTCCCGATCACCGGCACGGCCAAGGGCGCCGACGTCACCTTCTGGTTCGCCATGACCATCGAAGGTACCGCCCTCAACGTCACCTACACCGGCACGGCCGACAAGGACAGCGCGCTCAAGGGCAGCGTCAACTACGGCGACATGATGTCGGGCACGTTCACGGCGGCGAAGAAGAAGTAGGTCGCTGGTGGTTGGTCGTTGGTCGTGGGCTGACCAACCACCAACTATCGATATCGCCAGCCCGTTCTGTCCGCCCCCTTGGGCGCGTATCTTTCTATCTGCTTCGTCATCTTCTCCAGCAGTTCCGGCGCGCGCGGGCCCCAGCAGTGGGGGGCGCGGCGCTGGAAGACGATCTCGCCCATCTCTCCGGGGTTGCCGTTCTTGATCCAGAAGGCGTTCAGGTTCTCGACGGCGTCGTTCAGGTAATACGAATCCATGTCGCCCACGTAGACGTTCAGTTTGTGTCCGACCTTCGGGCCGAGTGTCGTCCAGTTGGTCTTGAGCACGTCCAGCAGGTCGTACTTCTTCCACTGCTCCGCGACCGCGTGATCGATCACGCCGGTCTCCTTGTCCCAGATGCGCACCGGGTAGCCGTCCGTGCCGACGGGGGAGAAGGTCGCTTCCCAGATGTCCCACTGGCCGCCCGAGCGCGACTTGTCGCCGACGGTCAATTCGAAGTGGTTCTCGTCCTTCATGGTCGAGACGATGTTGCCGTCGGGGCGGCGCTGGGTCGGGCGGTCCACCTTCATCCAGCCGTGTTCGGTGTAGTAGGCGTTGGAATCCTTGTAGATGTTGACGATCTGGTGGTAGTTGAAGTCGACCGAATCAGGACAGCTGGCGAACGCGCCGCCGTAAAAATCCGGGTAGACGATCTGGTGCGCCGCCGCGATCCAGCCGCCGGTCGAACCCCCTGAGAGCATGCGGGCCCAGGGCTCGCGGATGACGCGGAACTGCGTTTCGATCGCCGGCAGCAACTCCTGCATGATGGCGTCGCCGTAGGGACCGTTGTTCGCGGAGTTCACCGCGTAGGAGTCGTCGTAGTAGGGGGACGGGTGCTGGAGCGTGACATAAATGAAGCGCGGCGTCTCCGGCGCCATCCAGAGTGTGTCGAACTCGCCGCCGCGGCCGTATCCGCCTGGCGCGCCGAGCGAGAAATGCCCCTGGATGTAGTTGACCGGGTAGCGCACCTCGGGATGCGTGCCGTAGTCCTTCGGCAGCAAAATGGTGGCCCCGAAGTAGATCGGGTGTCCCCACCACTTCGTTAGAATCTGGCTCTGGATTTTGATCCGCTTGACCATCTCGGTGTCGGCCGGCGGCGTGATCGGCGGGATCACTTTGTCGGCCACCAGCGTGAGGGGGGCCGCGGATGCCGGGTCGATCCGCAGCTTCACCGGATCGCCGAACAGGTTGCCCGGCGAGCGCTTCCAGTTCTGCCCCTCCCACTGATCCATGTGCAGCCACACGGTGTGACCGTCGGCGCGGGGAAAGCGCGTGTAGACGTTGACGAAGGGCTGCACCCAGTAGTCACCGGCGGGGATGTCGCCGAGGCTCCTGACCGGGTGGCCGCGGTTCTCGCGCGTGAGGGTGACGGGAGTGCCCGGCTGAAGATCTTGCACGAACGCCGAGAACAGCGGCACCCCCTCCGGATCCGCCTGCTCGATGGGCGTCGTCTGATTGTCCCGGCTGATCGCGAGGTAAACCATGCCGGTGACCGGTTCGGCCCGTGCCGCCTGGCTGAACGAAATCGCCACGCGTGGGCCGGGCCGCGGCTGCGCCGTCAGGCGGAGCGCGCCGAGGGCGCCGGCGGCGGCCAGGCAGACGGCGATGACGACACGAATACGCGAGTGCATCATGGTGCGGGTATGCTAGCGCAATGCGTCTTGCCGTCGGAGGGCTTCTGCTGATGGGCACCATCGGATTCCTGGCGAGCCAGCGGGCGCCGGTGCCGACCTACGGCTACCGCGTGGTGCGCTCGTTCCCGCACGATCGGGACGCCTTCACCCAGGGGCTGATCGTCCGCGACGGCGTCTTCTACGAAGGCACCGGGCGGAACGGCCAGTCGGGGATCCGCAAGGTCAAGCTGGAGACCGGGGAAGTGCTCCAGGCCAAGGCGCTCGGCTCGCAATACTTCGGCGAGGGCATCACCGAATGGAAGGGGTCGATCGTCCAGCTCACCTGGCAGTCCGAGATCGGCTTCGTCTACGACCTCAAGACCTTCGAACAGACCCGGACGTGGCCGTATCGCGGTGAGGGCTGGGGCCTGACCCACGACGGCACGCGCATCATCATGAGCGACGGCACGCCGGTGCTGCGCTTCCTCGACCCGGCGACGCTCAAGGAAATCGGACGCATCACCGTGCGCGACGCGAACGGGCCCGTCGCCGAGCTGAACGAGCTGGAATACGTGAAGGGGGAGATCTTCGCCAACATCTGGCGTTCGGACCGCATCGCGCGGATCTCGCCTGCCGACGGCCGGGTCACCGGCTGGATCGACCTCTCCGGCCTGCTGCCGCCCTCCGAGCGCCCTGGCGTAGACGTGCTGAACGGCATCGCCTACGATGCGGCCGCCGATCGCCTGTTCGTCACCGGCAAGCTGTGGCCTCGCATCTTCGAGATCAAGCTGGTCAGAAGGTAATTCCCGACCGGCGTTGGGCGTGGGGAGTTATATGATCATCCCATGCAACGCTGGCTCTGCCGTTCGCTGTGTGTCGCGCTGCTGTCAGCGCATCCTCTCGCTCAGCAGTTCAACCCCGCGGCGGGAGCCGAGCTTCTTCACCGCCCGCTCGATCAGATCCTCGACGTCAACGTGCGTGACGGCCTGGTCTATTATCGTGCCCTGAAAGGGGATCGCGGCCGCCTCGATCGCTACGTCGCGTCGCTCAACGTCAGCCCGGCCACCTATCAGGGCTGGTCCAAGGGCCAGCAGATGGCGTTCTGGGTGAATGCCTACAACGCGTTCGTGCTCCAGGCCGTGATCAATCACTATCCGCTGCGCGGCACCGTCAAGCAGATCCCCGGCGCGTTTGACAGGACGACGTGGCGGGCGGCGGGAAAGACGGTGACGCTCGATCAGATCGAGAAAACCATTCTTCCCGAGTTCAAGGAGCCGCGACTCTACCTGGCGCTCGGCCGCGGCGCCGTCGGCAGCGGCCGCCTGCGCAGCGAGGCCTATACCGGCGATCGGCTCGAGCAGCAGCTCGCCGACATCCAGCAGGAGTTCGTTGACAACCGGCACATGTATCGCCTCGACCGCCTGGCCGGCACGCTGTCGGTCTCGCCGATCCTGAGCTGGCGCGATCCGGAGTTCAGCGCCGCCTACGCCGACATGAAACCGCCCGCCGGGCCGGAGACGCCCGCCCGGCCAGCCGGCGCAGTGGACCCGTCAGGCCCGCCGGCCACGGTGTTTGCGCAGCGCTCGCCGCTCGAGCGCGCCGTGGTGTCGTTCATTTGGCCGCGCCTGCTGCCGTCCGAGCGCGACTACATCAGGAAGAACGAATGGAGGATGGCATTCCTCCAGATGGACTGGCGCCTCAACGACCTCACGGGTGGACGGGTTGAGTAGGTCGGATTCGTAAAACCAACCACCAACCACATGGATCTGGGTCTCACCGACAAAGTCGCCGTCATCACCGGGTCGAGCCGCGGGATTGGCCTGGCCAGCGCCCGCTCGCTCGTGGCAGAGGGCTGCCGCGTGTGCCTGTGCGCACGCGGTGCCGAGCAGCTGGCGGAAGCGGCGCTCGAAGTCGAGGCCGCCGCCAAGCGTCCCGGCATGATCGCGACCTTCCAGGCCGATGTCTCCACCGCGCCCGGCATCGAGCTCGTCATCACCGGCGCCGTGGAGCGATTCGGCGGCCTCGACATCCTGGTGAACAACGTCGGCCGCGCGGCCGGTTCCGATCTCCTCGGCACCACCGACGCCGAGTGGCAGGCGGCGTTCGACGAAACGCTCTTTCCGGCCATCCGCGCGTCGCGGCTGGCGGTGCCCTACATGAAGCAGCGCGGCGGCGGCGCCATCATCATGATCGCCTCGATCTACGGCCGCGAGGCGGGCGGCCGCATGACCTACAACGCCGTCAAGGCGGCGGAGATCAGCCTGGCCAAGGCGCTCTCCCAGCAGCTCGCGCCCGCGAACATCCGCGTCAATAGCGTCGCACCCGGCTCGATCATGTTTCCCGGCGGCTCCTGGCACAAGCGCCAACAGGCGGACCCGGCCGGCATTGCCGACATGATCAAGCGGGAGCTGCCGTTTGGCCGGTTCGGCCGCGCCGAGGAAGTCGGCTCGGTCGTCGCCTTCCTGGCCTCGACCCGCGCCAGCTGGGTCTCGGGCGCATCGATCGTGGTCGACGGATCGCAAGGTCGCAGCAATCTCTAATCGGGCGATCGGTAATCTGGTAATCTCCGGCCCACCATGATTCCCGCCGGGCTCGCGGACGCGATCGATACCTTCACGACCGCGCTGTTCATGCCGTGGCTGGTCGGCATCCTCCTCTTGAGCGGGCTCTGGCTGACCGTGCGCACCGGCGGCGTCCAGGTGCGGCGCTTCGGCGAGGCGTGGCGCGTGGCGTTCGCCAAGCGCCCCACCGGCACCGCCGGCGCGCTGACGCCGTTCCAGGCCTTCATGACCTCGCTCGGCGCCTCGATCGGCACCGGCAACATCGCCGGCGTCGCGACCGCGATCGTGTCCGGCGGTCCCGGCGCGCTCTTCTGGATCTGGGTCTACGGCTTCGTCGCGATGGCGATCAAGTTTGCCGAGGCGACGCTCGGTCTCAAGTATCGCGAGGTGACCGCCACCACGGTGCTGTCAGGCCCGATGTATTACCTCCGCGACGGCCTGAAGTCCCCGGCGCTGGCGTGGACGTTCGCGCTGGTCGCCGCGATTGCCGCGCTGACCACCACGCCGTTCACGCAGCCCAATTCCATCGCCCTGGTGGTCAACAGCGTGTTCGGCATTCCCAAGCTGGCCGTCGGCATCATCGTCGCCGTCCTCACCTGGCTGGTGATCATCGGCGGCATCAAGTCGATCGGCCGCGCCGCCGAAAAGCTCTCGCCGCTCAAGGTGGGCCTCTACCTCGCCGGTGGCCTGATCGTCATCGGCTTCAACGCCAACAAAATCCCCGGCGTACTCGCGCTCGTCTTCCGCGAAGCGCTGACGCTGCAGTCGGGGCTGGGGTTCGGGATGTTCATCGCCATGCGCTACGGCATCGCGCGTGGGGTCTACGCCAACGAGGCCGGCTACGGCACCGCGGCGGTCGCCTACGGCACCGCGCAGAGCACCCAGCCCGTGCAACAGGGGCTCAACGCGATCGTCGAAGTGTTCACCGTGTCGTTCGTGACCTCGACGATCAGCGCGATGACGATCCTG
>JBKJRJ010000554.1:0-5601 GCA_046594705.1 Vicinamibacterales bacterium | reverse complement strand
ACCCGGATCCCCAACTGCGTCTGGCGCGCCGAGGTGACGGTTGCGCGCACCCGGCCCAGGCTCGACAGCGGCGCCTCGGTCGCCGACACGCCGGAGAAGGCGATCAGCGTCGGCGTGCCGAAGTTGGCGCGATTGAGCACGTTGAAGACTTCGAGGCGCAGCTCCGCGCGCGCCGTGCGGCCGAGTGCCAGGCGGCGGACGGCGGCGAGATCGACCGTCCGGAGGTTCGGGCCCCTGAACGCGCCGCGGGGACTGTTGCCGAAAGTGCCCTGGGGCTGCAGCATGAACGCCGTCGGGTCGAACCACTGATCGGGGCGGCCGAGCACCGCGCTCTCGGGCGTGCGCCCCGGCTTGAGGTCCGGGCGATCGAGGCCCGTGGTCGGCGCGATCGACGGCGACCACAACGAGCGTGACCAGTTGTTCTGCACGAAGACCGTGAGCGGCAGGCCGCTGCGGACGGTGCTGATGCCGGCGATCTGCCAGCCGCGCGCGAACGGCAGATCCCACGTCAGGTTCATCACCCAGTTGTGCCTGGTGTCCCAGTCGGACGGGCCCTTGTTGTAACCCGCGATGACTTCGGGGAAGGCGACGGTGGTGCCGTTGGTCGCGTCCGAGAAGAAGGTCGACGCCTGGGTGGTGTCTTCGCTGCGCGACCAGGTGTAGGCGGACTGCGCCGAGAAGCCGCCGCGCCAGCTGCGCCGGAGCTCGACGAGCAGCGCGCGATACCACGAGTCGCCGTCACTGCTCTTCAGCTCGATGGTGCCGAAGCTGCGGTTGGGTCGCGGCAGCCCCGCCGCGAAGAAGGGCCGGCCGTCGGCGGTGGTCGAGGGCGCCGGGATGTTGACGTCGGTATTGCGATAGAGGTGCCTGCCGCGCGACGCGGCGTAGCCGGCCGTCGCGATGATGTCTCCCGGCAGCGCACGCTGGATGTTGACGTTCCAGACCTGCAGCCGCGGGCTCTCGAGATCCCACTGCATCGGGCGAATCGTGTTGCCGACGCCGCGCTCGAACGGGGGAGCGGGGAAGGTAGGACTGGCGATGACGAACCGCGGCGTCGCGGGCGGGTTGGTCACCGTCACGATCAGGTTCTGCTGCACCGTGCTGCCGAAGTAGAGGCCATAGCCGCCGCGAACCGATGTCGAGCCGTCGCCGAAGACGTCCCAGGCCGCGCCGACGCGGGGAGAAATATTGGCGCGGCCCGGCCCCTCGTACAGCCGCCCGACGGTCGGGGCGCTGTCGCTGAGCTTGACCAGCCCAGAATCGCGTCCCTTCGCATCCACCGGCATCGTGGTGACCTCGTAGCGCAGGCCGGCGTTGAGCGTCAGCCGACGGCTCACCGACACGTGGTCCTGCGCGTAGAACCCGTAGAGCGTCCACGGCCAGTCGCGGTTGATGTCTCCCTCCGGCGGCAAGCCGACGAAGCGCGTGGCGCGGTTCTCGAGGAAGGCACGGACGTTCGCGAAGGTGTAGATCCCCAGGCTGAACGTCGGGTTGGTCATGAAATCGCGGTAATGCTCGACCAGCGCCCCCGCCTTCAGCAGGTGGCGGCCGCGGGTGTGCGTCAGATCATACTGGCCGCTGTAGACGTTCTGCGCCAGCCGGAGGTTGGCGGAACTCTGCGGGCCGAACCGCTGCATGCCGCCGATGTCGATGTCGCCGACCAGCCCGCGCCCGGCGACAAACGGCGGCAGCGGCGTCAGCAGATTGGCCTCGACGTTCTGCCCGACGCGCGTACGGCTATAGCCGAATCGTGCCGTCTGCAGCGTGCGCTCCGAGCGCACGTTGCGATACTCGGCGGTGAAAAACTGCCCGGTGGAGACGAACGAGCGAGGGAACGCGGGGTAATCGGTCGGCAGCCGCTGTCCCGCATCGTCATAGGTATGCCGCGCGAAGAACTGGTGTGCCGGCCCGGCCTGGTAGTCCACCCGTCCCTGCAGAAAGGTTTCGTTCAGCTTCTGCGGGAAGGAGAAAGTATGCGTGGCGAGGCCGCTGCCGATCGCCGGCCCGTTAGCCTCCGGAATCGCCGCAAGGTAGGGACGGACGACGTCGCTGATGACCACGGGACCGTCGGGCAGGATGCCGAGACGGGCGTTGGCGTCCGGTACGAAGCTCGAGATCGTCTTGCCGAGCCGCTCGCGCAGGCCTTCGTAGGCGCCGAAGTAGAAGAGGTGATCCTGCCGCAGCGCGCCGCCGAGTGAGGCGCCGAACTGGTGCCGCCAGAAATCCGGCTTGCCGGCGACGTCGAAGTAGTTGCGGGCATCGAGCGCGTCGTTGCGGTGGAATTCGAAGGCGCTGCCGCGCAGGGTGTTGGTGCCGGATTTCGTCAGGACGTTGACCTGTCCGCCGTAGTTGCGTCCGAATTCAGCGCTGTAGGCGTTGGACTCGACCCGGAACTCGCGGATCGCCTCCATGCCGAGCGCGGTTCCGGCGGCGCTGCCGGCGGGCCCGTTGGTGAAGTCGTTTTGCAGCGTGCCGTCGAGCAGGTAGACGTTGGAGCGATAGTCCTGCCCGTTGATGCTCATGCCGAGGCCGTGCGCGACCACCGAGCCGCCGTCGCGCGACGGGTAGGCGAGCACGCCGGGCTGCAGCAGCGCGAGATCGGTAAAGTTGCGGCCGTTGAGCGGCAGCGTTTCGATGGCCTGCTGGCCGACGAGGAAGCTGAGCTCCGAGGTGGACGTATTCACGGCGGACGCCCCCCCCGAGACGGTGACGGCCTCCTGCAAACCGCCCACCTCCATCACGAGGTTGACCGACAGTGTCTGCGCCACCGTGAGCGCCAGGCGGGGCCGGGTCAGGGGGCGAAATCCAGACAACTCGGCCCGCAGGTCGTATTCCCCGGCCGGTATGGCGGCGAAGACGAAACGGCTGTCGGAGCCGGCCGTCGCGGAGCGGGTCAGGCCGGTCGCCATGTTCCGCAACGTGAGGTGAACCCCCGGCAGGGCGCCGCCCGACGCATCACTGACGGTGCCGGTGACGGTGGCCGCGGTTTGCGCGGCCGCCGGGCTCGCGGCCAGGATGCACAGAATCACGAAGGAGCGGATCATCGCCGTCATTGTACCCGCGCCGACGCGGCCCTGGGGCAGGACGGTATACTGCGCGCCATGAGGATTGAGCTGCCCGGGTTGTTCGACCTGCAGGTCAACGGCTTCGGCGGCGTCGACTTCAACGCCCCGGAGCTGACCGCCGAACGGGTCAGCGACGCGCTCGGGGCGATGCGCGCCACAGGGGTCACGCGCTGCCTGCCGACGCTGATCACGTCTTCCTTCGAACGATTCGCGGCCAACGCGCGCCTGCTGGCACGAATGACCGACCGGGCCATCGCCGGCATCCACATGGAGGGCCCCTACATTTCCCCCGAAGATGGCGCCCGCGGCGCGCACCTGCGCCAGCACGTCGCGCCGGCCAGCGTGGACGACTTCAACCGCCGCCAGCACGCCGCGGACGGGCGCATCGCGCTGGTGACGCTGGCGCCCGAGGTTCAGGGCGCCCTGCGCGTGATCGAGCATCTCGTCGCCGAAGGGGTGCGCGTGGCAATCGGACATACCGCGGCGACGAGGGCGCAGCTTGCCGACGGCATCTCCGCGGGCGCCACGCTGGCGACGCATCTCGGCAACGGCTGCGCCCAGATGCTGCCGCGGCACCCCAACGCCATCTGGGAACTGTTGGCGGCCGATGGGGTCTTCGCCAGCCTGATTGTCGATGGCCACCACCTGCCGCCGGCGACCGTCAAGGCGATGGTCCGCGCGAAAGGCCCGCGGCGCACGGTGCTCATCACCGACGCCATCGCCGCCGCCGGCTGCCTGCCCGGGCTGTACACCATCGGCGAGGTCGCGTGTTCCCTCGACGACAAGGGGCGAGTGTCTCTCCCCGGATCCCCCTACCTCGCCGGTTCGAGCCTGACCATGGACCGCGCGATCGCCCATACGGTGCGATTCACGGGTCTGTCGATCGACGAGGTGATCCCGATGGCCTCGACGATTCCGGCGTCGTTGCTGGGCATGACGACGGCCGGAACCCTGACGGCGGAGTGGGACGCGACGGCCGGCGAACTGCGTATCCTTGACCTGCGGGAGTGACCACCATGAATATTGCACCTCTTGACTGGGCGGTGATCGGCGCGTACCTCGTCGTCATCACGGCCATCGGGCTGGTGGTGGGATTCCGCGTGCGCCGCACCGGCGACTACTTTCTCGGCGGCCGCAAGTTCGGTCCCTGGCTGATGATCGGGCAGAGTTTCGGCGTCGGCACCCACGCCGAGATGCCGGTCGCGCTCGCCGGCGCGGTCTATACCTCCGGGGCGTCGGCGATCTGGTTCCAGTGGAAGAACCTCTTCATCACGCCGTTCTACTGGCTCATGGCGCCGGTCTTCCGCCGCATCCGGCGGACGACGATGGCCGAGTTCACTGAGGATCGCTACGGTCCGTGGATGGGCGGGATCTACATCCTGTTCGCGCTCTGCTTCCTGATCATCAACACCGGCAGCATGCTCAAAGGCGCCGGCAAGGTGATCAGTCAGGCAACCGGCGGCGGCGTCGGCGTCAACGAGATCGTGGTCGCCATGACGGTGATGTTCGTGCTCTACAGCTTCGTCGGCGGGCTGGTGGCGGCCGCCTGGACCGACCTGTTCCAGGGCGTCCTGATCATCGCCCTGTCCTTCATGCTGGTGCCGCTCGGCTGGACCCTGGTCGGCGGCCTTGACGGCATGAAAGCCAGCCTCGAGCCCTTTCGTTTCTCGCTGGCGACGCCGTCAGGCATCGGGCCCTGGGTGATCGCGATGCTGACGCTCAATGGCCTGGTCGGCATCATGGCGCAGCCGCAACAGCTGGCCGCGGTCGGCACGGGGAAGGACGAGCGCACCTGCCGTGTCGGCATGTTCTACGGCAATTTCGTCAAGCGGGTCTGCACCGTCGGTTGGGCGTTGGTCGGGCTGATGGTGGCGGCGCTGGTCGCGCAGGGCGTGGTGCCGCCGCTCGCGGATCCCGAGGACGCGTTCGGGTTCGCCTGCCGCCGCCTGCTGTTTCCCGGCGCCCTCGGCCTGATGATCGCGTCGATCCTGGCCGCGAACATGTCCACCTGTTCGGCCTTCCTGGTGGACAGCGGGGCCTTGTTCACGGAGGGGCTCTATCGGCGCCGCCTGATGCCGGGGCGGCCGGATGGCCATTACCTCTGGGTCGGTCGCATGAGCGGCCTGGCCATCACGCTGCTGGGGGTGCTCTACGCCATCTTCCTGATCAAGAGCGTGCTCTACACCTTCCTGCTGACCGAGACGCTGGCCACGTTCGTCGGGATCAGCGTCCTCGGCGGCATGCTGTGGCGGCGCGCCAACCGGTGGGGCGCGCTCGCCAGCCTGCTCGTCGCGTTGGCGGCGAATTTCCTGCTCTACCGACTGACCGGCGCGCGCCTCGATCACTGGGACCCGAATGTCTTCCTGGCCGCGCTGATGGCCGGGACCGTCGCGCTGGTGGCGGTGAGCCTGTGGACCCCGCCGGAACCGGCAGGCGCCATCGCGTCGTTCTTCGATCGGCTGCAGACCAACAGCGACGAGACCGGCCCGGACGCCGGGGCCGATCGACCGTTGCTGCTCGTCAACCTGCTGCACCC
>JBKJRJ010000436.1:0-2628 GCA_046594705.1 Vicinamibacterales bacterium | reverse complement strand
GTCACGAGCATGCTGTTCATGCTCGTCGGCTTCGGATTGATGATGCTGCTCCGCTGGCAGCTCGCCTACCCGATGCAGCCGATCCCTCTCATCGGCCGTTTCCTGGGCGCGGGGAACGTCGCGAACGGCATCATGCTGCCCGAGTTCTACAACCAGCTCGGGGCGATGCACGGCACCATCATGATCTTCCTGGGCGTCGTCCCGCTCAGCGTCGGCGGGTTCGGCAACTATCTCGTGCCGCTGCAGGTCGGCGCGTCCGACATGGCGTTCCCGCGGCTGAACATGCTCAGCTACTGGATCTTCCTCTGCGGCGGGGTCGTGATGCTCGCCAGCTTCCTCGCGCCCGGGGGGGCCGCAAACAGCGGCTGGACTTCGTATCCTCCGCTCGCCGACATCGCCACGACGGGTCAGACCTTCTGGCTGGTGGGGATGATGCTCCTCATCACCTCGTCCCTGCTCGGCTCGATCAACACCATCGTGACCATCCTGCAGCTGCGCGCGCCGGGGATGACCTTCATGCGCCTGCCCTTCCTGGTCTGGGCGCAGCTCGTCACCGCGTTCCTGCTGCTGCTGGCCTTCCCGCCGCTCGAGGCGGCCGGGCTGATGCAGCTGATGGACCGCGTCGCCGGCACCAGCTTCTTCCTGCCCTCCGGCCTCTTCGTCGGCCAGCAGGCGCTGGAGGTCAGCGGCGGGGGCAATCCGCTGCTCTGGCAGCACCTGTTCTGGTTCCTCGCGCATCCCGAGGTCTACGTGCTCATCCTTCCGGCGATGGGCATCGTCGCGGAGGTCATCGCCAACAACATCCGCAAGCCGCTCTGGGGCTACCGGCTCATGGTGTGGTCCGTGGTCTTTCTCGGCTTCATGTCGATGCTCGTGTGGGCGCACCACATGTTCCTCACCGGCATGGGCACCACCATGAGCGCGTTTTTTCAGACGACGACGATGATCATTTCGATCCCGTCGGTGATCATCCTGACCTCACTGCTGGTGTCGCTGTGGGGCGGCTCGATCCGGTTTTCGACGCCGATGCTGTTCGCGCTGGCGTTCCTGCCGATGTTCGGGCTCGGCGGACTCACCGGGCTGCCGCTCGGCCTCGCTGCCAGCGACATCCACCTGCACGACACCTACTACGTCGTCGGGCACTTCCATTACATCGTCGCGCCGGGGACGATCTTCGCGCTGTTCGCGGGCGTCTATTACTGGTTCCCGAAGGTCACGGGCCGGATGATGGACGAGCGGCTGGGGCGGCTGCACTTCATCGGCTCCTTCATCTGTATGAACGCGATCTTCATGCCGATGTTCATCCAGGGCCTCGCGGGGGTCAACCGTCGGCTCTACGACGGCGGAATCAGCTACTCGCACGCCGCCGGGCTGCAGAAGTGGAACGTCATGCAGGGCTGGGCGGCCTGGATGCTCGGCCTCGTGCAGATCCTGTTCATCCTCAACATCCTGATCAGCATGCGGCGCGGGCAGCCGTCGGGCGACAATCCGTGGGAGGCGACGACGCTGGACTGGGCGACGGCGACGCCGCCGCCGCACGGCAACTTCGCCACCATGCCGACGGTGTATCGGGGTGCCTACGAATACAGCGTGCCCGGCGCGGCGCGTGATTTTCTGCCGCAGGACGCACAGCCCAGCGAGCGACAGCGAGTGAGCCCCGGGAGCGGAGCGGGGATCGACGGTGTGCCCGCGAGCGAGCGTGTCGGGGAGTCCGGCGCGGCGAAGCCCCGCGGAAGACCATGAGTGTGATCCCGTACACGGTCGAGCGGCGTCCCGACACCGGCGTCAATAACGTGCAGCTCGGGATGTGGCTGTTCCTGGCATCGGAGGCGATGCTGTTCGGCGGGTTGTTTTCCGCCTACTTCATGCTGCGCGCCGGCGCGACCGAGGCGTGGCGGCCGATGGCCGGCCACACGGATGCCGCGATGGTGAGCACGGCGCTGCTCTTTGCCGGCACCGCCGCCTTTGCGGTCGCCCTGCGCATGGCCCGGGCGCGCCGCATTCCGGCATTCCGCGGCTGGATGATCGCCGCGGTTTTCCTGCCGCTGCTGTTCGTGCCTTACAAGGCGCTCCACTACTTCGATCTCTCGGAGTTCCAGATCTATCCGTCCACCAGCACGCAGTGGGCCACGTATTTTCTGCTGACCGGCGTGCACGCCGCGCACGTCGCGGGGGGCGTGCTCGTGAACGCGTGGCTGCTGCTGACCGGCACGGCAACCTGGGTTGACGCTGCGCCGAAGATCCTCAACCGGATGGCAGCCACGGCGCTCTATTGGTATTTCGTCGACCTCGTGTGGATCGTCATCTTCGTACTCATGTATGTCGTCTAGCGCCGTCGTCGTCGCCTGCACGGTGTGCTTCGGCGCGGCGGACGGGCCGCTGCTCGATGCCGCGCGGGTTGGCGTCCTCGTCATGGCTGGATTCACCACCGCGATGCTCGGCGCGTTCGCGGTGTTTTTTGTCCGCATCGGGCGGCGGAGCGCCGCCGCCGGGATCGCGACGGACGGCCGCTGATGTGGCGCTGGCTGGGACTCCCCGTTCAGGCCTCGGCCCAGGCGCCGGCGCTCGATCGCATCACGCTACTCGTCCACATCCTGATGGCGGTCCTGTTCATCGGCTGGAGCGTCT
>JBKJRJ010000280.1:0-5246 GCA_046594705.1 Vicinamibacterales bacterium | reverse complement strand
GCGTTGGCGATCCCGCGATGGTAGGCGCGGACCGCAAGATCGAGATCGCCGTCCGCTTCGTCGAGCATCAAGGACATCCACAGCGCGACGAACCGGGTCGCGACCCAGGGATTGTCGTAGTCGTCGTCCTCGAATGAGGCGTCGACGGCGCCCACCGCGTGCAGTTGGCGGAGTCGCTGCCGCGCGTATTGGGATGCGCCGCCCAGTCCGATGTCGCGGCTGCCGTCGCGATTGACGAATGCGCCACGATGCTCGAACCAGGACTCGGTCATGACGATGGCGGCCAACATGTTGGCCACGACCCCAGGACGCAGGTCGAACGGCACGCCGAGGTCATAGTAGCCGGCCCAGTAGGCCACCATCTGACGATAGGCCAGCGTCCGCAACGGCTGAGGCACCAGATCCCAATCCTCGGCCTGCATCCGGTCCCACACCCGCGGGCTCATGAGCAGATCTCGATAGCGTTCGAGCATCCGGTCGAGTCCCTCGCGCCGGAACGGCTCCGGCACCGTGTTCCATTCGGCGAGGTGCATGCTGCGCCACAACGACAGATTCGAGCGGATGTCTTCCGCGGTGGTCTGCCAGGGAATCTCCTGGCCTTGCATCGTGAAGACGACCGTGACGGGCGTCGTGTCGAAGAGGGGGCCCAGAAGATCGGGCGCCGCGACCGCCGGCAGCGTCAATTCGAGCCGCGCACGCACCCAGAAGACGCCCGTCGCCAGCACGGCGACAACGGCGGCTCCGACCGCGAGCGTCCGAATAGGTAGAAGTCGCATGCACGCGGAGCCGGCCGGATGGACGGTGCGTCAATCATACTGCCCGGGCTATGCTGGCTCGTGCCCATCACGCACCAACGGAACTCCCGATACGTGGGTCTTCTGGCGCTGGCGTCCTGCCTCATTCTGATCGGCGGGTGGCTGGCACGACCTCGCGATCGGTCCACGAATCCGGCGCCGGTCCCTTCCGAAACGGAGCTGGAGCAGCTCGCCAGACGCACCGAGCGTCGCTCGCTCGACAGCATGGCGAAGTACTTCGCGGGAGTGGCCCGGGACGTCGACGCGTCGGTCGCCCGCGTGAACCGCCTGGGAGTCAGCGGCATCGTCTGGGATGAGTGGCGGGTCGTCACGCCGCCGCTGCCGCGAGGGCCAGGCTCGCGCGCGGTGTCGGTCGCCGCGGCGACAGGCGAGGTTGAGGCCCAACCCACCGTCTGGGGTCCGAACCTGCCGCTGGCGGCTGTCGCGCTCACTCGCAAGGCCGCGCTGACGCCCGCCCGCCGCGCCACCTCGCTCCCACAATCAGGTGAATGGCTCGTGGCCGTCTGGCGAACCGGCACGGCGCCGGCGTTCGCCGCCGGCAACTTTCGTCAGACCGCATCCACTGAGTGTGGATCGACGCCGGTCGACGAGGTGGTGTCGAGCCTGGTGTTCGTCGAGCCGATGGTTGGCGGCGGCGTATTCAATATCGATGGCCACCTGGTCGGCATGATTCTTCCATGTGACGGCCGCCTCATCGCTATCGCGACCGCAAGCATTCACAGCGTCCTCGTGGGCGCGGATGCCATCGATCAGCGCGTGCTCCGTGACTACGGACTCGGACTCGGGCCGCTGTCAGCCGAGGAAAAGAACTATTTCAAGGCCACGGACGGCCTTCTCGTGCGGGACATCTGGACCGGCGGTGCCGGTGACGGGGCTGGCCTCAGAACGGGCGATGTCGTCACCGCGGTGAACGGACTCGAGGTTCTCGAGGCCAACGACTTGCGCGCGATGACCACGCCCTCAGACGGACCGCTCGAGCTGACCATTTTGCGAGGATCGAAGCGGATGACAATCGCGCTATCAGCGACCGGAGTCGAGACGGTGCCCGGAACCGGGTCGCCCGGAGCCGGTCTGATCATGGAATCATCCCCGAAGTCGTACCGGATCGCATCGGTCCGACCGGCTGGTTCCGCCGCACGGGCCGGAGTCCAGTCTGGCGATCGGCTGATTCGGATCGATCACGCCGAGCCTCGGAGTCTCGATCAGGTCAACCGGCTCGTCGGCGGCGACCAACGGCCGCCGATGTGGCTCGAAGTTGAGCGCGGCGCGCGCCGGTTCGGCGTGCTGGTCCGCTGAGGCGCGCGACACATGAATGAGCTGACCTCAATCGGCCTGATCCTGCTGCTGGCGTTGATGGCCGGGCACCTCGTGAAAGTGTTCAGGATTCCCGAGGTCACGGGATACATCCTCGTGGGCATCGCGCTGGGGCCGTCGGTCCTCGGATGGCTCAGCCAGGACAATCTCGTCGCGCTCGGCGTCCTGAGTGAAGTGGCGCTGGGGCTGATCCTCTTCTCGGTGGGTTCGGTTTTTGAATTCGGCCTCTTTCGTCGCATCGGCCGCCAGGTCTTCCTGGTGACCGTCGTCGAGTCGACGCTGGCCGCGACGCTCGTGACGATCGGTGCCTTGTGGTTCGGTCAATCATGGGCCGTCTCCCTGCTGCTTGGCGCCATCGCCACGGCCACGGCCCCGGCCTCGACACTGATGGTCATTCGCGAGTGCGACAGCGCCGGCCCGCTCACGGACCACCTGCTCGGCATCATCGCGGTCAACAATCTGCTCTGCATCTCACTGTTCGGTCTCGTCGCAGCCGGTATCGATCTCACCATCGGTCTGGAGGGACTGGCCACCAGCGAGATGGTCTACCGCTCGGTGTTCTGGTTTTCATGGGAGCTGGTCGGGTCTGCCGCCCTGGGCTACCTCGTCGGTCTGCTGCTCGCCGGATGGTCGGCACACGTCACCGAAGGCGGTGAAGTGCTGATCCTGCTGGCCGGATCGATTCTCTTCTGCGTCGGCATCTCGCGGACGCTCAATCTCTCCCCGCTCGTGACGAGTCTGGCCGTCGGCGCCACGATGGTCAACCTGGCCGACCGGAGTCGCCACTTGTTCGGAGCGCTGTCGCAGACGGATCCGCCGTTCTACGCAATTTTCTTCGTGATCGCCGGAGCCGAACTCGACGTCAGCCGCATCCCGGCCATGGGGATGCTGGGGGTGGTCTACATCCTCGGCCGCGCGACCGGCAAGTTCGCGGGTGCGAGACTTGCGACCTGGCGGCTCGGACTCGAACCCGCGGTTCGCACGTTCCTGGGGTTTGCGTTGCAGGCGCAGGCCGGACTGGCGGTCGGTCTCACCCTCGCGGTCAATAGCCGGTACCCGCAGTTCGCCCCGGTCGTCACCACGGTTGTCCTCGCGTCGGTCGCGGTATTTGAGATGATTGGACCCGCGAGTACCCGTTTCGCACTCATCCGGGCGGGTGAGGCGGGGCTCGCCAGACCGCCCGTGGCGTCGACGGTGTCGGCCGATTTGTGACCCTCGAAGAAGTTTCAGCTAGGTGCGGTTGGCCGCTGGGCAGGGGTGTGCCACAGTGTGGACATGACGCTGACGCCCAGGGACTCGCCTTCCTCGAGGCCGTTCCAGGACTTTTTTCGGACCGAAGCGGCCGGCGGAGCGGTACTGGTCGCCTGTGCGTGCGTTGCGCTCGCCGTGGCCAATTCGCCGTGGGCTGACGTCTATCATCGCCTGCTCGCGACGCCGATCGGCATCGCCATTGGCGAGCATGCGGTGTCTTTCACTGTTCATGCCTGGATCAACGACGGGCTCATGGCGGTGTTCTTTCTCCTGGTCGGTCTGGAGATCAAGCGCGAGGCCCTGGCCGGCGAACTGGCATCTCCGCGCCAGGCGGCGCTCCCCATCGCCGCAGCCATCGGTGGCATGGTGATTCCCGCTTCAATCTACCTGCTCACGAACGGTGGAGGGACGGAGTCCCGAGGTTGGGCGATTCCGATGGCCACCGACATCGCCTTCGCGCTCGGCGTGCTGGCGCTCGTGGCACCCCGCGCGCCGAGTGGACTCAAGATCTTCCTGGCGGCACTCGCGATTGTGGACGACATGGGCGCCGTACTGGTCATTGCGCTCTTCTACACCGGCGCCATCGCCTGGGGCGCGCTGGGAGTAGCCGGCCTCATCCTCTTGCTGCTGGTGGGCCTGAACCTGCTTCGCATACGAGCGCTGACGCCGTATCTGGTGCTTGGTCTCGGACTCTGGTTCTTTGTGCACGAGTCGGGCCTGCACTCCACGATCGCCGGCGTGCTGCTCGCGTTTTCGATTCCGACGAAGACCCGCATCAACGCCAACGAGTTCTCCGCGCAGGCGCGCGGTCTGCTGGATCATTTCGATCGCACCGAAACCGGCGACCTCCTGGTTCTGACCAGCAAGGGTCAGCAGGACGCGATCATCGGACTCGAGCGCGCCAGCGAGTCGGTGACGGCCCCACTGCTTCGCCTGGAACATGCCCTTCACCGGTTCTCGGCCTTTGGGGTGATGCCCCTGTTTGCATTCTCGAACGCCGGCGTCGACCTGACCGGATCGTCAGGCGGGAGCGTGACCCTCGCGGTGATGCTGGGGCTCGTCGTTGGGAAGCCACTCGGGATTACCGGCGCGGCGTTTGCTGCGGTTCGGCTGCGGCTTGCCACGCTCCCGGAGGGGGTTACCTGGACGGCACTGCACGGCTGCGCATGGTTGGGTGGCATTGGATTCACGATGTCCCTGTTCATTGCCACACTGGCCTTCCAAGGGACGGACCTTCTCGATGGGGCCAGGATCGGCATTTTGGCGGGGTCGATTCTGGCCGCGGTGGTCGGAGCCGTTGTCGTGCGCCGGGGCATTCCACCCAACGAATTCACCCCGCCCTCGTGACCACACCGCTCGAAGACTACGCGCTCATCGGCGACTGCAACCATCATCGATTTCAGGCCCCCGCGGGACCGCAATTCTGCCATCGTCCGGCTGGATCCTGACCGGACCTGCGGGCCGCGTCCATTCGCGGCCTGGCTCCCCGACACCGGTCTCGAGAGCCAAGCCAAACTGGGTATCCTGCTCGGGTTTTTGGTTGTCGGCCATCATCGGAACTTGCTATTCTGCTCACGCCGCGACGCGGCGTCGAGGCGCTCCCAGAGTGACCGACTCATGACCAGATTCGACACGCTCTTTTTCGATGTCGGCGGCGTGTGCCTCACCAATGGGTGGGACACTGACGCCCGACTGGCCGCCGCGTCGCACTTCGTCCTCGACGTCGAGGAGATGGAAGACCGGCATCAAGCGCTGGCCGACGGCTTCGAACGCGGCGAGCTGTCGCTGGACGCCTATCTCGATCACGTCGTCTTTCACCGCGACCGCAGCTTTTCGCGAGAATCCTTCATCGCATTCATGCGATCC
>JBKJRJ010000153.1:0-5035 GCA_046594705.1 Vicinamibacterales bacterium | reverse complement strand
GCTCGCCCCGTAGATCGCGGGGACTTTGGAGCCGGCGGCGCGCAAGTACGCCGCAAGCTGGCCGCGATGATGGATCGCGTGGTTGTTCATGATCGTGAGCCACGCGCAGGCCGGGTTTTTCATGCCGAAGAACTCGACCGGCCGGAGCATCTGTTCTGCCGACATCGCGCGCAGCCTGGCCAGGCGGTCGGCCATATGCGTCGCGTGCCACGTCGCCACCGCCGCAGGGTCTGTCATTTCCGGTGGCGTTGGCGGCTCTCCGGCCCACTCGAACTTGCCCTGCAGGATGGAGTCGGCAAACCAGACGTCCGACATCGCCAGGTGCACCGCAAGCTCCCAGGCGGTGCGCGATTTCGGATCGGGCTTGTAGGCGCGGTTGGCATTGGGGATCGCAGCGAAGACCTTGCGCGTGGTGGCCCCCTCCGCCTCGATCGTGCCGGTCAGCAGTTGGACGATGGCGGCAGCCTGATCAGCGTTCATGGCGAATCTCCTGTGGATGTGAAGGACGGGCCAGTGTATCCGAGGTGACCGGGCCCCCCGGCATCCCACTCGATGCCCGACGCTGCCTGCGGTCAGCGAACGCCAGGGGCCGCCGTTGAGCGGGGTCCACCGGCGGCATCCCGGCGGGACAGCAGTGAAAGCCGTCTTCGCCGTGGTTCGTGCAAGAGGAAAACCCGCAGGAAAGGGGGGGCGGCTGTGCGGCGGGAGCGGACGCGGACGCAAGCAGGATCGCGGCGGGGATCAGCCGGACGTGGCAAGACCACGACCACATGGTGGCCGTAGTCTGCTCCGCCGCCGAAGCGGCGGAGCAGGTTGGGTGCGCGAGTTACGCGAGGCGGACGTTTTCGCCGCGGGGACCCTTGGGGCCCTCGCCGCGGTCGAACGTGACGGCCTGGCCTTCACGGAGCTCGTCGAAATGCGTCTGGGTGCACGCCGAGTTGTGGAAGAAGTATTCGGTGCCTTCGTCCGCGAGGATGAAGCCGAAGCCCTTGTCGGAGACGAGACGCTTGATAGTGCCGTTCATGATGTTGTACCTGCCAAAAGAGAGAGTGATTGACGAATGTTGCGGCAGGTTGGAGAGGATTTCGAAAGAAGTCCGCGCGCCTACGAAGAACCTGTCAGCGCTGGGTGTAAGGCAAGGGCTGGTGAGGTCGCAACCGAAGCCGTAGGATACCACAAAAGGACGCAGGGGGCGAGAACACCCACGTTCCGTCTCAGCCACAGAGTCGAGCGGCCGCGATCTTGCTAACCCACAGGCTATGGCAAGTTCTGACTCCACCAGACTCGCGCCGACAGGCGCGCCGGCCCCAGATTTCGCATTGCAATCGACGCCGGATCAGACCGTGCGGCTCAGCGATCTGCGCGGACGCCCCGTCGTGCTCGCGTTCTATCCCGCCGACTGGAGCCCGGTGTGCGGCGATCAGATCGCGCTCTACAACGAGATGGGACGCGAATTCGCGGAGACGCGCGCGCAGCTCCTCGGGATCTCGGTCGACGGAAGCTGGTGTCACCAGGCATTCGCCGAGGCACGCCAGCTGACATTTCCGCTGCTGGCGGACTTCGAGCCCAAGGGGGCCGTCGCGCGCCAGTACGGGGTCTACCGGGATCCGGACGGCATCTCGGAGCGCGCCCTTTTCGTGATCGACGCCGAGGGCATCGTTCGCTGGCATCACCTCTCTCCCATCGGCGTCAACCCCGGCGCCGACGGCATCTTCGCCGCCCTCGACGCGCTCACCCCGGCCCAGCGGGGCACGGCGGCGGTGGGGGCGACATCATGAGCGACGGCATGCTGACCGCCCCGCTCGGTCCCGAGGATCATTACGAGGGTCCGGCCGAGGCGCCGGTGGTGCTCGTCGAGTATGGCGATTACGAATGTTCGCATTGTGGCCGCGCCCACGAGGTCGTGCAGACGGTGCTCGGGGAGCTCGGCGATGAGGTGCGATTCGTGTTCCGTAATTTTCCGCTCGCGCAGGCGCATCCTCAGGCGGACATCGCTGCGGCAGCGGCGGAGTCGGTCGCCAGACACGGCGGCAACGACGCATTCTGGGCGATGCACGACCTCCTGTTCGCGAACCAGGACGCGCTCGAAGAGTCGGATCTCCTCGGTTACGCCGAGGCCGCGGGCGTCGATCCGGTCGCGGTGGCCAATGACCTGTCGGACGGAACGATGCGGGCGCGTGTGCGGGCCGACTTCAGGGGCGGTGTGCGAAGCGGCGTCAACGGCACGCCGACGTTCTTCGTCAACGGGCGCCGCTTCGACGGCAACTGGAGCGACCCGGCGGCGTTCGCCGACGCGTTACGCGCGGCCGCGCGCGTCTGCGTGCACTAGCTCTCAGCCCGGCACGTGGCGCGACGCTCTGTCTCCGGCCTGGCCCTGCGACGGCGTCACGCCGCACAGTCGACGCCCTGCTCCTAGCAGCCCTCCCCTTCCAAATCCGCGTCACCTCAGCTATTCACCTGTCGTATGATTGAGGCTCCGTTTCTCCAATACAGGTGGACTCGAGTGATGTGTATCGCCGCGGACAACTACGCGTCCATCCTGTCGCAGCGCGTCAGCGCCGAACGCCTGGTCCTGTCCGGTCGGTGGCTCGAGCGCCTCAAAACGCTTCTGACCGTGGCCCCCAACGACGTGTTCCCCTCCGATCAGCTGCTCGATCACATTCCGCTCTTGATCACGGAGATCGCGGGCTACCTGCGCGCGCACGCCGAGGAGGAGATCGCCGCCAACGCCGCAGTCATCGACAAGGCCCGCGAGCTCGGCGCGCTCCGCCACGAACAGCGCGCGTCGGTGCACCAGCTCCTTCGCGAGTACGAAATTCTCGGCGAGATCCTCGAAACATTCCTGGTCGAGGAAACCGCCCTGCTCGGCCTGCAGCCGACCTCCACCGAGGTGTTCGACGTGCTGCGCCGCCTGACGCGCTCGATCGCCACGCTGATGCGGACCACGGTGGACACGTTCATCAGCGAGTACATGGCCACCATCCAGGATCAGAACGACCGCATCAGAGCGTTCCACCGCGCCGCCAGCCATGAGTTGCGCTCACCGATCGGCACCATCCTGTTCGCGGCCGGCATCCTGGAAAAGGATCACGGCCGCCTCGCGCAGGACGAAGGGCGGCTGGCCAGGATCGCGGTGAGCGTCCGGACCAGCGCGGAGCGCCTCGGCTGGCTGGTCGAGAACCTGCAGCGAATGTCGCGACTCAGCGAACCGATGGACGGCCCCAGCCGGCAGCTGGTCGAGATCGAGACCGTCGCCAACGAAGTCGCGCGTCAGCTCGAAGAGATGGCGGCCGGCCGCCGCGTGACCATCCGCGTCCTGCCGGGACTCCCGGTGATTGTCATCGACGCTGCGCGTCTGGAGCTGGTGCTGCTGAACCTGGTCTCGAACGCGATCAAGTACAGCGACGCCGGCCAGGCCGAGTCCTTCGTCGAGGTCGCGCCCGGCCCACCGCAGATCCACCCCACCCTCTGCAGCCTCGTCGTCCGCGACAACGGGCTCGGCATTGCCGAAGAGGATCAGGCCACCGTGTTCGAGCGCTTCTTCCGGGCTCACGCGCACCTCGACGAGCAGCTCGGCGTCACCGGTACGGGCCTCGGGCTGTCGATTGTCGCGGAGTGCACTGAGGCGTTGGGTGGTTCGATCCGCTGTGAATCGTCGGCGGGGCAGGGCACGACGTTCTTCATCACCCTGCCCGCGACAGCGAATGCCGACGACTAGGACGTCTCCGGCGCCTCTGCCGGCGGCCCAGCAACGCGCTGGGTGACCGTCAGCTGTCAGCGTTGAGCTGACAGCTGACGGCTGACTTCAGCCCCAGATATCGCGGACGATCGCGACGATCAGGTTGGTGCGCGTGTCGATGACCAGCAGGTCGTCTCCGGCGAAGTAGCGGCGGTAGTAGACCGGGATTGGCGGGAGGCGTCTCGACAGCGATGCCGGCACGACCACCAGGCGCTTCTGGAGGCCGGGGGGGAGGGCGCCGCGCTCGCGTAACTGCTCGCGCAGTCCAGGTGGCAGCGCCTGCCGCTTCGCCAGCCCTGGAGGCAGCGACCCGCCGCGCGCGTAATCGCGTATCACCCGAACGTGTCCGTCACGATCGACCGCAACGACAGCGACCCCGTCGCGGCGGTGGTCGGCCCTGTCGTCCCTTTTTTCGTCCCTCTTGTCGTCCCTTTTGTCGGCCTGCTTATCGGCCTTCGCGTCAGCCTTCGCCGCCTTCTTGGCCTGCCCTCGGCCCTGCTCCCACGCGCGGGCCTCCGGGTTCGCGCCACCGACCGCAACGAACGACCAGAGCGCGACGACGCCGACAATCCATGTAGCCTTGCGCATATCCACCTCACTGGGAAGTCAGCCCACAGCCCTCAGCTCTCAGCGTTGAGCGTTCAGCTTTCAGCTTTGAGCGTTCAGCTGCCAGCTTACTTCAGGACGGACGGCGGCCGTGCGGATGACGGCGCTGCCGCGCTGAGGCGCGAGGTCACGACCGCGGTTCTGCGCCAGCGTGGTGCCGCCGGGCTGATCAAGCGCGTATGCGCGGCTTTGCGTAATTTAGCCTGGAAAGGCGACGCGGCAATGGCCTAGGCCGCCGCGCCGTCGTAGCCGGGGAATCGCGCGCGCAGGGTGGGCAGCCAATCGGCGCCGAGCACCAGCAGCGCGGTCGAGAGGGCGTCGCATTCGAGTGATCCCGGTCCGGTCACGAGCGCCGACGAGGCGGCATCCGTGGGCCAGCCGGTGCGCGGATCGATCACGTGTCCGTAGACATGGCCGTCCACCGTGAACGCCTTGCCGTGGACGGCTGACACCGACAGCGCCGCGTCGCGCAGCGCATAGGGGCGGCCGTTGCCGGCCGCCGCCGCCCAGTCGATCTGCCACGCCGCTTGGTGTGCCGGGGCGCCGAGCGCGTGCACGCTGCTGGTCCCGCCGTGCAGCAGCGCGCATGTCACCCCCTGCTCACGCAGCGTCCTCGCGGCGAGGTCGATCGCGTAGCCCTTCCCGGCGGCCCCCAGGTCGATACTCATCCCAGTCCGACCAAAGCGAACC
>JBKJRJ010000253.1:0-7922 GCA_046594705.1 Vicinamibacterales bacterium | reverse complement strand
ATCGTTGTAATAGGCGCACTCATGCACCTGCCAGAGATCCAGGTAGTCGGTCTTCAGGCGCCGCAGCGACTCGTCGAGTTGCCGCATGGCCACTTTGGCGTCGCGGCCGTGCGTGCACACCTTGGTCATCAGGAAGACACGCTCCCGGCGGTCCTCGATCGCACGGCCCATCCGTAGCTCACTCTCGTGCTCGTGGTATTCCCAGGCGTTGTCGAGAAACGTGATGCCGGCGTCAATCGCGGCGTGCACGATGCGAATGGATTCGCGGACCGACGACACCGATCCGAGGTGATATCCGCCGAGGCCCAACGCCGACACTGACTGATCGGTATGCCGGCCGAACGGACGAAGAGGCACTGTCATGCCGCGGCTCAAGCAATCCCGGGGCCGACCAAAGGAAAGTAGACGTGGAGGGCAGAAGGCAGGATTACGGAGTCGACTGCCAGAGGACGCGGCCGACGAAGAATGGGCCTAAACGGTCGAGGTAGAGCGCTGTCTGCTGAGTCTTGCGCATCGCCTGGACGACCGCCGACAACGGGAAAAGGTCTTTCCCTATCAGCCCGATGACGAAGTCGTTGTCGTCGCGGTCCAGCCCATGACACGCCAGGCGGATATCGTGAGCGTAGTCGCCGGCGCCGAACGCCATGCCGATGGTGCCATGTTCGGCCAGGATGGTGCGCTGCTCCTGCTCTGGAAGCTGGGCGAACCGGCCGTTGCGCCGCAACGGGTACCAAATCGCCCATCCCCAGTCGGGGTTCAAGACAGTCCGCCGGGGCCGTTGCACGAGGGTGTCCTCTAGGTCGGGCTCGTAGCCGATCGCGTAGGTACGGCCGAGCATGGTGTAGTCCGGCCGGAGGGCGAGCGCCGCGCAGGGACCGGCCTGCAAGACGGGCCGGACCCGCTCGACGAATGCGGCGGGGGTCTCGGTGAGCGTCAGGATCGCGATACCGCGTGGATCATTGACATCCTCGTAGAGGACGCCGTCGAGCCCCGATGCTCCAAGGTAGGCGGCCACCGCCCCGCTGTCGACGCAACCGCCAAAGGCGAGCAGCTGCATGAAGAGCCGCCGGTCCGATCGCTGGGGCTCACCGTCCTTCAGCCCGCCCTTTTCGCTCAGATCGGGCGGCTGAATTCGCGCGCGCGCTGTCTCCATCATTGTCACTGTATCAGGGCTGTCCCATTCTACAATTACGGGCCATGTCCACCGAAGACCGCCAGGCGGCCCAGCGCCGCCTCAACGAGCTCCTCACCATCGTCCGCGGCATGCCGGCCCAGAAAGATCAGCTGGCGCGGCTCGTCGAGGAAGCCGAGGCGCTCGATCGCGCCATTTCCGCGTTCCACCTCGAAGGGATCCGATTCCGGATCTATAACGTGGACCGCTTCGTCCAGCATCCGCCCGTGCCGCTTCCCGCGGAAGCGACGACGATCGTCGCCGACGTACGCAAGCACCTCGAAGCCGCGGGCTTCCACACGCGATCGCATCAGTCGCCGGTCTGAGGCGGACGCCGCCGGAAATCCGGCAGTTTGTCAGAGTTCTGTCGTGGCGTGGCACGAGGGCGATGCAGGTCCATGATGGGGAATGCCACGCATCCTCCTCACCTCGGTGTTCAAGCCGTTCGCCGTCGACGACGAATTCGGGTCGCGCGCGATCAATCCCGCCGAGCTGTATCACAACCAGGTGACGCGGGAGCAGGGGCCGTTCTCCCTGCGGATGTTCCACCGCTCGTGGGGCCTGATGCTGCTGCAGCACAACATCACCGCCCCCTGCACGGTCCTCGACTTCCCCACCCGCGAGCGCTTCATCGAAGAGATCACGACGCACGAGTACGACATGGTCGGCATCTCCGGCATCGTCGTGAACATCGGCAAAGTGCGCGAGATGTGCCGGCTGGTGCGGCTGCATGCCCCCAAGGCGACGGTCGTCGTGGGAGGCCACGTCACCGCGATTCCGGGCATCGCAGCCATGATCGACGCCGACCACATCGTCCGTGGCGAAGGCGTGCGGTGGCTGCGAACGTTCGTCGGCGAGAATCCCGACGCGCCGGTCCGGCAGCCCCCGATTCGCTCGTCGTTCGGCTTTCAGATCATGGGCATGCCGGCGAGCAGCGGCGCGCGCGCGGCGACCATCGTGCCGTCGGTCGGCTGTCCGCTCGGCTGCAACTTCTGCACGACGTCGGCGTTCTTCGGCGGTAAGGGGCGGATGGTGCGGTTCATGGAGACCGGACGCGAAGTGTTCGACGTGATGTGCGAGGCGGAGCACGAGCTGGGCGTGACCAACTTCTTCATCATGGACGAAAATTTTCTGCTCTACAAACGGCGCGCGCTGGAACTGCTGGACTGCATGAAGGCGGACGGCAAGGCATGGGCGCTGTATGTATTCTCCTCCGCGAACGCCATCCAGAAGTACGACATGGCGCAGCTCGTCGACCTCGGGATCGAGTGGATCTGGCTCGGACTCGAATCGTCCGGCGCCGGCTATACCAAACTGGACGGCACCGATACGCTGGCGCTCACCCGGGAGTTACAGGCGCACGGCATCTGCGTGCTCGGGTCCACGATCATCGGCCTGGAACACCACACGCCCGAGAACATCGACGCGCAGATCGCGCATGCGGTGGCCCACGACGCGGCCTTCCATCAGTTCATGCTCTACACGCCGATGCCCGGCACGCCCCTGCACAGCGACATGTCGCAGGCCGGACGGATGCTGGAAGGCGTCGAGCTGGCCGACATTCACGGCCAGGCAGGTTTTAACTTCGCGCATGCGGCGATCGAGGGACGCGATGCCAAGCGCTTCCTGGATCGCGCCTTCACGGCGGACTACGACGTCAACGGACCGAGTCTCTACCGCCTGACGCGGACGATGTTCGATCGCTGGAAGCGGTATCGCCAGAGCACGGACGAGCGGCTCCGGATGCGAATGGCCGACGAGGCGCGGCAGATGCGCGGCGGATACGGCGCGGCCCTCTGGGCGATGGAGCGCTACCTGCGAACCTCGAACGCCGAGGTCAGCGGGCGCATCCGGGCACTGCGGCTCGAGATGGAGCGCGAGCTGCGCGGGTTCACCCGCGTGATCGACTGGACGCTGGGACCGATCCTGCTGTGGAGCGCCCGACGCGAAGCCCGGCGGTTTCCGCGCGGCCGCGCGATGGAACCGCGGACCTTTGTCGTGCGGCGGGCCTAAGGGCTCAGCTCGATCGAGGCCCCTGCCCTTGCTACAATGGCAGGTTGATGATCATCCCCACGCCCCTGCACGACGTCGCGGCGCTGGACGCCGCCATCGGCGAGTCGAGCGAGCGTCCGGTCCTCATCTTCAAGCACAGCCGCTCGTGCGGCGTGAGCTGCGAAGCGCTCGACGAGCTGCAGGCGCACCTTGACGGCAGCGACGGAGCCGTCGCCTACAAGTTGATCACGGTGCAGACACACCGGCCGGTGTCCGACGCCGCGGCCCAACGACTTGGCCTTCGCCACGAAACGCCGCAAGCGATTCTGCTGCGGGACGGGAAGATCATCTGGAACGCCTCGCATTTCCGCATCACGGCGACGCAGCTGGATCAGGTCCTCAAGCCTAAAGGCTAAAGCCCGCTACCGGGGCCAGAGCCACGCCGCGCCGCGCACGCCGCTCGAGTCGCCATATCGCGCGGACACCAGCCGGGTGTCCACCCGATCCGAAAACACCCACTCGCCCCACAGCTCCGGCACGCGCCGGTAGAGCGATGACATATTGGACAACCCGCCGCCGAGCACCACGACATCCGGGTCGAGCAGGTTGATGACACTGGCGAGCCCTTTGGCCAGCCGGCGCGTGTAGCGCTCGACCGCGGCGGCGGCGCGCGCCTCCCCGGCGTGCGCAAGGCCGGCGATCGCTCGAGCGGTGGGCGGATCCGCGCCGCCGAAGGCCGCCTGCAGTCCTCGGCCGCACAGGAACGTCTCGATGCAGCCGTGCCGGCCGCAGTAGCAGGCCGGGCCCGGCCACTCGTCCGCCTCGGGCCACGGCAGCATGTTGTGGCCCCATTCGCCCGCGATCGCGTTGGCCCCGTCAATCGGCCGCCCGTTCACCACGACCCCGGCGCCGACGCCGGTGCCGATGATCACGCCGAACACCACGCCCGCTCCCGCCGCTGCGCCATCGCTCGCCTCCGACAGCGCGAAGCAGTTGGCGTCGTTGGCGAGCCGCACCGGACGCCCGAGCGCCGCCTCCAGATCGCGATCGAGCGGATGCCCGATGAGCCACGTGGAGTTCGCGTTCTTGACCAGCCCGCTCGCCGGGGACATCGCGCCCGGCATGCCGATGCCGACCGCGGCCGATTCGCCGAGGGAACTCTCCGCAGCGGCCACCAGCCCGACGATGGCCTGGATGGTGCCGTCGTAGTCGCCGCGCGGCGTGTCCACGCGACGCCGAAAGCGCTCCGTGCCGTCGGCGCCAAGCCCGATCGCCTCGATCTTGGTGCCGCCGAGATCGATGCCGACCCGCAGGCTCACAGGCGGGTCCCCTCCTGGCCGAGGATGATCAGGAGGACGTCGTGCGGCGGAGCCAGCGCATGAATTTGCCGGATGCCGGCGGGGGCCGGCGGCGCGATCTTGCGCTCGGGATTGAACCAGATCGCGCGGATCCCGGCGTCGATCGCGCCGGCCACGTCATTGGCCCACGAGTCGCCGACCATCACCGCGTCCGCCGCCGCCACGGCCATGCGCTCGAGCGCAATCTGGTAGATGCCGGGATCGGGTTTCGAGACGCCGACGTCCTCCGACGCGATCAGCTCGTCGACCCAGGGCGCCAGGCCGCAATGCGACAGCTTGTCGCGCTGCTCGTCCAGCAGGTTGTTGGTGACGATGCCGATGCGGGCGTGCGGACGCAGCGCTTCGAGGAGCGCGGCGGCGCCGTCGAGCGGGCGCCGCGCCGACAGGTAGCCGGAACGGTAGGCTGAGGCGACCGCCTCGACATCGGGGTGCTCGAGCGCAATGCCGAACGCCTGGAAGACGTGCCGGAAGCGCTCCCGGCGGGCCTCGTCGAGACCGACGCGTCCCGCGAGAACCTCGAGGTGCATGACCTCGAGATATTTCGTGTGCTCCCGCTCGAAGGCGTCGAGATCGGTGCCGCGGCCGTGATGGCGGTGCAGCTCGGTCAGCGCGGCGCGGGCCGAGCGGCGGTGATCGAAGAGGGTGTCGTCGAGGTCGAACAGGACCGCCCGGGTGGTCACCGGGTGCGGCGATCCTTGCTGCGGCGCTCCACCCGGCGGCGTTCCTGCCCGAGGGGGGCGCCGAGGTTCGCCTTGCGGCGGTCGGCGGCGCGGCGTTCGGCGGCGCGACGTTCGTTCTTGATGGCTGTCGCGGCGTGGCGCGCCGCCTCGGCCTGCTCGCGCTGCTTGCGCGCCAGGAGCCGCGAAGGGTCGAGCAAATCAAGCAGCCCCTCGTAGGCGCCGCGCAGCTTCTGATCGTCGGGCGCGCGTGAAATCTGCTCGCGCAGACAATTCGCGGCCGCGACCACGTTGGTGCGCTGCCAGCCCTGGAGGGCCGGCGTACGGTAGATCCCGGAGTCTGCCATCGTGGAGTCTGCGGATTATACCTCGGCGGGTTCGGCGGTTTCGTGGCCGCGGGCGGCCGGCCGGCCACGCAGCGCCACCCAGGCCAGCCGGGGCAGCAGCCGCGGAAAGTGCCAGAGCAGCCGCCGCCGGGCGGCGCGATACGACAGCCGGCCGCTCGCGAAGTCGACCAGGCATTCGGAAAAGATCGGCCGGGTCCGCGCCACGCGCACCACGTGGTCCATCCGCACCGGACTGTGGAACAGATATTTCTGGATGAGGACCGAGTCGCGCAGCTCGGCCCCGATCTCGGCGCGCCAGGCGCGGGCATACGCCCGGCGGGCTCGCGCCGGCGCGACGCCCGTCGAGCCGCGGGCCGACAGGATCGCCTCGGCGGCGAGATCCCCGGTCACCATGGCGTAGTAGATCCCCTCCGCGGAAAAGCCGTTGACGAAGCCACCCGCGTCGCCCGCGAGCAGCACGCGACCCTGAGCGGTCTTCCGCAGCGGGCCGCCAATCGGAATCAGGAAGGGCGTGAAGTGCTGCCGCTGCGACTCCCCCTGCATCAGCCGGCGCTCGCGCAAATCGCCGACGAACTGCTGCTGGAGATCGTAGGGCGTGAGGTCCACGCGCGCCTGAAAGTACGGCAGCACGTAGCCGATGCCGACGTTGACATGCTCGCGCTTGGGAAAGATGTAGGCGTAGCCATGGGCGCCGCCGTAGCCGTAGAAGACCGCCATGGTGTCGGGCTCCGCCGCGCGCAGCGACTCGATCGGCGTCTCCTCCATCATGTCGAGCGCCAGCTTGCCCGCCGGCCAGCCCGGGTTGAGGCCCAGCCGGCGCGCGATGACGCTGTTGACGCCGTCGGCCGCGATCACCATCGGCGCGCGACACTCCCGGCCGTCGCGCATCCGCAGCGTCACGCCGTGCGCGTCCTGGCTGGCCTGCGCGATGGTGGCGGGCGACAGCAGCTGCGCCCCCGCCTCGATCGCGAGCGACGCGAGCAGATAATCGAATTCGATCCGGCGGATCATCAGCACCGCGGGACCAGGCGTCTGCATCCGGAACGACTCACCGGACGGTCCTTCCAGATAGAGGCTGGAGAGCGGATGGGTCGGAATGCGGGCCAGGGGCGCGGTCAGCCAGGGAAAGCGGCCGAGCACGCGCGTGCTGATGCCGCCGCCGCAGGGCTTCTGCCGCGGCAGCGAACACCGTTCGATCATCAGCACCCGCACGCCCGCGCGGGCCAGGCGCAGCGCCGCGATGGCGCCCGCCGGGCCGGCGCCCGCGACGATGACGTCGGCGTCCGGCTTCTGGCTCATGCTAGACTTTCCGGATGTCTGCGGCCGCGCTGGTGATTGCTGCTCAAAACCTGATGCCCGCTCTGCGCGACCAGGTCAAAGTCGACGGAGAAATCCTCACGTTCGCCGATACCGAACCGATCCAGGCTCTCCAGACCATCATGGAACAGCGGCCGGCGCTGGTCGTGCTCGAGCGCTTGTTCGCGGCCACCCCGCGCGGGGCCGCGCTGATCAATCGCATCAAGAGCGATCCGCAGCTCTCGCATGCCGAGGTGCGCGTGATGTCGCATACCGGCGACTACACGCGACAGGTGGTGAAGCCGTCTCCCGCCAGTGGCGCACCGGCGGGCCAGTCCGCCGCCACCACCGCGACGGCCGCCTCCAGGCGGGCGACCGCGACGCCGGTCGCCGCCGCGGAGGCGCCCAAGGCCCTCGACTGGCACGGCACCCGGCGCGCCCCCAGATTCCGGGTGAAGACCGGCGTCGAGCTCCACCTCGACGGCAATCCCGCAGCCGTGATCGATTTGTCCACCGTCGGCGCGCAAGTGATCTCCCCTACCGTCCTACGCCCGAACCAGAAGGTCCGCATCACGATCCCGCTCGAGGATCTGCAGATGCGCTTCCGCGGCGCGATTGCCTGGGCCAAGTTCGAGCTGCCCAAATCCCCGGTCAAGGCCCCCCAGTACCGCGCCGGAGTCGAGTTCACCGACGCCGACGCCAAGGCGATCGACCACTTCACCAACCGCAACAAGACCTAGCCCGCCTGCAATCTGCAATCTGCAATCTGTCAGCCCTTCCCGAACCACGCCGCCGCCACCGATTCGTCGCGGATGATCGTGTCCTCCCGCTTCGAGCCGGTGGACACCACCGCGGCCGGCACGCCGGTGAGCTCTTCCAGCCGCGCAATATAGCGCCGGGCCTCCGCCGGCAGATCCTGGTAACGGCGTGCGCCGGCGGTCGGGGCCTGCCAGCCCGGGATGGCTTCGTAGACCGGCTCGCACGCCGAGAGTTGCGCGATTTCGCCGGGCAGTTCGGTCAGCGTGGCGCCGGCACACCGGTAGGCGGTGCAGATCTGCAACTCGTCCATCCCGTCGAGCAC
>JBKJRJ010000080.1:0-5676 GCA_046594705.1 Vicinamibacterales bacterium | reverse complement strand
AGATGCGCCGCCATGTCGCTGGCCGGATACCGCCGCGACGGCACCTCCTGGAAGAACACGCCGGGCAACTCCAGGCGGCGGGCCAGCATCGCCGCCACCTGCGCACGGCTGGCGTTTTCGAGCAGCATGATCGGCCGGTAGATGGGGTCGCGCCGGTGGCGGCTGACGGTCTCGCGCAACTCGGCCTCGTCGGCGCCGGTCGCCGCCGCCAGCTGCCGCAGCACGTCCGGAATGTTCTTGGTCTGCTCGCGGATCAGGCCGATGTTGAGCGTGCTCTGGTTCTCCACCAGGACCTTGCCGTCGCGATCCAGCAGGACGCCGCGCGGGGCCGGCAGCGGCAGCCGGCGGGTGCGGTTGTTCTCCGCGGTCTCGAGGAATTTCTGGTGCTGCGGGATCTGAAACACCCAGAAGCCGACCGCCAGCGCGGCGAACACGACCGCCACCAGGTACTGCAGGACCGACAGCCTGATCGTCAGGCTGCGGCGGTCGTCGGGCATCAGGTTGGTGACCATGGTTCAGAACCGCTTCCTGCCGAATGTGCCGCGGCTCATGCGCCGGCGCTGCATCGCGTCGGGGCCCCGCTCAACGATCAGAAACGCCGTCACGCCGACCAGGCCGTTGACCAGCGCCTGGATCATCGCCGCCGAATACTGCGGCCCGAAGGGGCGCCCGCCGATCAGCGCGTGCAGCCCTTCGAAAATCACCTCGTGGACGAACGAGGCGGCCACCAACATCACCAGCCGCGGCACCGTCGTCGACAAATTGAACTGCGCGCCGAGCACGCCCACCACGAAGCCGACGACCGTCTTCGACATGCCGCCGATGCCGACAATGCCGCCGCCCAGCGCGTCCTGCACGAGTCCGCCGATGGTCCCGGCGAGCATCCCGGTGACCGCGCCGTAGGCCAGCGCCAGGTAGATGACCGCCACCAGGACCAGGTTCACCGCAATCGCGCCGCCGACCATGAGGCCCGACAGCGTGGTCTGGAGCACCAGCGCCGCGGCGAGGGCGATCAGCACGACCGCGGTCTTCACTTGGGGTCCTCGACACGCGCGGCCGCCCGCGGCGGAACCAGCACCACGAGCACCTGCTCGAGCGTCGAGAAATCCACGCTCGGCCTCACCGTGATCGTGTGGTAGAGGCCGCCGCCCTGTTCGGCGCGCTCGACCCACCCGATCAGGTAGCCCTTGGGATAGATCCCGTCGATGCCCGAGGCCACCACGTTATCTCCCGCCTTGACGTCGGACAGGTTCGACACCAGCTCCATCCTGAGCCGCGGGTTCGCTTCCGCGCCGACGATCATGCCGCCGGCCCGGGTGCGCTCGGTCAGCGCGCCGGCGGCGGCACTGCGGTCGATGATCAGCTGCACCCGGGCGGCGTGGCGCGCCACCGGCGCGATCACCCGTCCGACGATGCCACCGGGCGCGATCACCGCCATGTCGGCCAGCACCCCTTCGTCGCTGCCGCGATCGATGGTGACCGATCGGAGGACGGTGTCCTGGTTCCCGGCGATCACCTCGGCCGCGAGCGTCGGCAGCGGGCCCTGCGTCTGCAGGTGCAACAGCTCCTGGAGCTGCGCCGCGCGCACCGCGAGCGCATGCTCCTGCTGCAGCCGCACCTCCAGCTCCGCCACGCGCCGTTTGAGCGACTCGTTCTCGCCGCGCACGCCGCGCAGCGCCAGATAGTTGCTCCAGCCGTTGCGACCCAAATCCAGCGCCGACGCCGTGCCGGCCTGGACGCGCGAGAACAGCTCGAACGTCACCGCCTGGAGGACCTTCGAACCAGCCTTGGTCTGCACCTGCGCCGACACGAGAATCACCTGAGCCATCATCACGGCCAGGAACAGGTACCCCGTGCGCTTCCGGATGTCTAACACGTCGCCAGTTACCAGTTACCTGCTGCCGGTTGCCAATGGCAGGTTGCGAGCGCGTCGGCTCGAGCGGTCGAGGTTCCTTGGCTGGCAACTGGCGCCTGGCAACCGGGCGCGAGTCCCCGGGAAGCGTGGTTCGTCACATAACTCCCGAGCGGGGCATCCCGCCTCGCGGCGTTCCTCCTCGCTGACATACGGCCGGTATGCGCGCTCGTCGCGCCTCGCGATCCGGGCGCCGCGCCCGGGACTTATGCAACGATCCACGCTTCCAGGGGACTAGTCAATCGAGATCTTCCGCAGCAGATTGAAGTCCGACAGCATGCGGCCGGCTCCGAGCACGACCGACGACAGCGGATCTTCCGCCATCGCGAGCGGCAGCCCGGTCTCCTCGCGCAGCCGCTTGTCCAGGTTCTTCAGCATCGATCCGCCGCCGGTCAGCACGATGCCGCGGTCCACGATGTCGGCCGACAGCTCCGGCGGGGTGCGCTCGAGCGCCACGCGCACGGCGTCCACGATCACGTTGACGGTTTCCGCCAGCGCCTCGCGAATTTCTTCGTCGGTGATGGTGATGGTCTTGGGCACCCCCTCGATCAGGTGGCGCCCCTTGATCTCCATCGTCATACGCTCCTCGAGCGGGAAGGCGGAGCCGATCTCCATCTTGATCGCCTCGGCGGTACGTTCGCCGATCAGGAGGTTGTAGGTCTTCTTGATGTACTGGATGATCGCCTCGTCCATCTCGTTGCCGGCGACCCGCACCGCCTTGCTGTAGACGATGCCGGCGAGCGAAATCACCGCGATGTCGGTGGTGCCGCCGCCGATGTCGACGATCATGTTGCCGGAGGGTTCGGTGATCGGCATGCCGGCGCCGATCGCCGCCGCCATCGCTTCCTCGACGAGATAGACCTCGCTGGCCTTGGCGCGGTAGGCGCTGTCCTTGACGGCGCGCTTCTCGACCTGCGTGATCTCGGAGGGCACGCCGATGACGATGCGGGGACGGACCCAGACGTTGCGGTTATGCGCCTTCTTGATGAAGTAGGTCAGCATCTTCTCGGTGACCTCGAAGTCGGCGATAACCCCGTCCTTCATCGGCTTGATCGCCACGATGTTGCCGGGGGTCCGCCCGAGCATCTCCTTGGCGTCCTTGCCGACCGCCTCGATGCGGCCGTTGACCTTGTTGATCGCCACGATCGAGGGCTCGTTGACGACGATGCCCTTGCCTCGCGCGTAGACGCAGGTATTGGCCGTCCCGAGATCGATCGCGAGATCGCTCGAGAACAGTGAAAACAGTGACCGTAGACTCAAAGCCGTTCCTCGTTTCCGCTTCCAGCGATATAGATGCCGTTCTTGCCGTGGTCCTTGACGTGATACATCGCCTCGTCGGCCGCCTGGATCAGCCCCTCGGTGGACGCGGCCACGTCGGGGAGCGTCGCGACGCCCACCGACACGGTCAGATGAATGTCCAGCCCGTCTCCCTCCAGGAACCGGTGCGCGTACACGCGCTCGCGGATGCGCTCGCCGACGGCGGCGGCGCCTTCGCTCCCGGTGTCGGGCAGAATCAACGCGAATTCGTCCCCGCCGAAGCGCGACACGACGTCGGTCTCGCGCGCGCTCAGGCGAATCAGCCCGGCGGCCTCGACCAGCGCCCGGCTCCCGTAGAGGTGCCCGTGCGTGTCGTTGATCGCCTTGAACCCATCCAAATCGATAAATAACAGCGACAGCGGCCTGCCGCTGCGCGACGCGCGCTTGGTTTCCCGCCGCAGCACCTGCGACAGGTAACGCGAGTTGTACAGCTGGGTCAGGTCGTCCGTGACCGACAGTGCCTCCGCGCGCTGCACTCGTAGAGCGTTATCGAGCGCGATGGCTCCGGGCTCCAGAGCCCAGAGGAGGGCCGCCTCGGTCCGGGGCGCGATCCGCGGCTCCCGGGAGGCGGGCATCTTGTCGAGCCCGACCAGCGCGCCGACGGTTTTTCCACGGCATTCCAGCGGAAATGCCAGGGCCGCCGCCCGCTTCGTCCCCCCAAACCGGGCGTCGGTCCTGACGTCGGCCGCCGCGCAGATCAGGCCGTGCTTGAGCACCCATTGCCCGACCGCCACGGCCACCGGCTCGAGCGCGGCCGTCACGCCCCGGGAGCCAAACGTGCGCACCCCGGCGTTATCGACCGCGTACACCACCCACACGGGCGCCGGCAGCCACTGCGCGGCGCGGGCCACAATGGCGTCGGCGACCCGCTCCGGGTCAAGCGTGGAATTGACTTCGCGAATCACTTCGGCGAGAACGTCGGCCCGGGACAAGCGACTGCGCAGCGCGCCCTGCAACGGCCGAAGGCGGCTGGCGAGGTCCACCCTGGTGGACGGTAACGGCGATCGCCGACCGCGGGCCGGCACACGCGTACCCGATGGACGGCGGAGGCGGGGCTGCGGAATGCCGAATCCCTCTAAGTCCTTCTATCCTCCGTAAATATAGCACAGGGGGCCACGACGGACGAGGCCGGAAGCGGCCGGAAACGTGCCATAATCGTGTTTTTTCCCACGAGGTACAGCGACAGCCATGACAATGCTCGACCGGATGCGCCGACACAAGAACTGGCTCAAGTGGAGCCTTGGCCTCGTGGTCGTCTCGTTTGTCCTCCTCTACATCCCCAGTTTCATGGGCGACGCCACCCAGGGCGCCGCCGGCAACTCGGTCGTCGCGGACGTCGAAGGCCGCGAAATTACGGCCGCCCAGTTCCGCCGCGTCTACACCCAGCAGATGCAGGCCTACCGTCAGTCGTATGGGGCGAACGTCGACGACAAGTTGTTGAAACAACTGGGGATCGACCAGCGCATCGTTCAACAGATGATCCAGGAAGAGGCCTCCCTGGCCGAGGCGTCGCGTCTCGGGATCAAGGCCAGCGACGCCGAGGTCCGCGAGCGTATCCTCGCCCTGCCGGCCTTCCAGGAGAACGGCCAGTTCATCGGCGATCAGCGCTACCGCCAGCTTCTCCGCATGCAGTCGCCGCCGATGCGCCCCGACGAGTTCGAGGACCAGATTCGCCGCAGCGTCGTGACGGAGAAACTCCAGGCGGCACTGACCGGCTGGATGACCGTCGCCGATTCCGACGTCGTCAGCGAGTTCAAGAAGCGGAACGAGCGCGTCAAGGTCCAGGTCGTCACCTTCCCCGCCGACAAGTTCCGCGACGGTCTTGTGGCCTCCGACGCCGAGGTCGCGAAGCAGTTCGAGGACCACAAGGAGTCCTATCGCATCGGCGAGAAGCGCAAGGTCCGCTACCTGACGATCGACCAAGAGGGCCTGCGGCAGCGCGCCACCGTGACCGGCCAGCAAATCGAGCGGAGCTACAACGACAACATCCAGCAGTATTCGCAGCCCGAGCAGGTACGCGCCAGCCACATCCTCCTCAAGACCGAGGGCAAGGACGACGCGGCGGTGAGGAAGCAGGCGGAAGATCTGCTGGCGCAGATCAAAAAGGGCGCGAACTTCGAGGAGCTGGCGAACAAGCATTCCCAGGACGACGTGAGCGCGGCCAAGGGTGGCGACCTCGACTTCTTCAACAAGGGGCAGATGGTCCCGGAGTTCGATCAGGCCGCATTCTCTCTGCAGCCCGGACAGATGACCGACCTCATCAAGACCAGCTTCGGGTATCACATCATCAAGGTCACCGATAAGAAGGCGGCCACGGTCAAGACCCTCGCCGAGGTGCGTCCGCAGATTGAGGATCAGCTGAAGTACGAACAGGCGCAGGGGGCGGCGCAGAAGGTCGCCGACGAGGTCGCCGCGCAGCTGAAGAAGCCGGGAGACTTCGACACCGT
>JBKJRJ010000151.1:0-4097 GCA_046594705.1 Vicinamibacterales bacterium | reverse complement strand
CGCACGAGCGGGACCCGAAGCTGGCCGACCTGGTGGCGCAGCTCGAGGATTGCGTCGATTTCAACAATCGGCGCGTGCTCTACCAGTGGATCGGCGGCACGCGCAGCGATTGGCGCGGGCAGGGGCATTTCAGGGCGCTGACCGAGGAACAGGAAACGTGGGGCCTGGCGAATGGCTTCGACGAGATCCTGGTCAAGACGAAGAACAAGTTCTACGAGATGCGTGCGGCGCTGGCGCAGCTCAATTTCGACGTCATCCGGTTCGTCGAGCACACCACCGACAATCGTGAGTCCAAGGTCTTTCTCAGCAAGCGGCTCGGGCAGCACGTGGTCGACAGCCACCGCAGCCGACGAATGGTTACCCGCCGCGACAACTAGCCGTGATTCGACGCGTCACCGATCCTGGCGACGCCGCGCTCGCACCGTATCGCTCCGTCGGTGACCCCGCGGTGCTCGAGCGCGAGCAACTGTTCGTCGCGGAAGGGCGGCTGATCGTCGAACGCCTCCTCTCTCTTCCCGGCCTGCGCCTGCATTCCATCGCCGTCACCGCCACGGCTGCCGACGCGATGACCACAATCCTGGCCGCGTGTCCCGACGTGCCAGTCCTCGTCTGCGACGCCACGGTCCTCGAGGCGGTGACCGGCTTCAACTTCCACCGCGGCTGTCTCGCGCTCGGGCATCGGCCCACCAGCACGCCGCTCCGCGCGTTGGCGCTCGCCTCCAGGCTGCTCGCGCTCGAAGGGGTCGGCAATCCCGACAACATCGGGGGACTGTTCCGCGTCGCGCTCGCGCTCGGAGCGGAGGGAGTGCTGCTCGACCACGGTAGCGGCGATCCGTTCTACCGCAAGGCGGTTCGAACCTCGATGGCAGCCACGCTGCGGGTGCCGTTCGCCCGGGTCGAGCGATGGCCCCACGGGCTCGACGAGCTCACGTCTTCCGGTTTCCAGGTCGTCGCGTTGACGCCCGACCCCACGGCCCTTTCGATCGCCGACTACGCGCCGGCACCGGGCAGCCGCCTGATCCTGGCGCTTGGTTCTGAAGGCCCGGGTCTTCAGAGCGCCACGATGCGCTACGCTGATGTCAGGCTGCGCATCCCGGTGGACCCGCGCGCCGACTCACTGAACGTGGTCGTGGCCGCCGGCATGGCTCTGCAGGCGCTGAAACGGCCATGCTGAAAGTCCTCATCGCCGACGGACTGGTGCTGTTCCAGTCGCGGCTCTCGGCTGCCGAACAGCGAGAGTTGTGGACGATGTGCCGCGCGATGGCCGATGGACCGGTGCCGATGTACACGCCGACGGTGCGCGGCGGCAAGAAGATGAGCGTCGGAATGCTCTGCTTGGGCAAGCACTGGAACGGCCTGACCTACAAGTACGAGGACAACCGCTCGGACCACGACGGCCTGCCGGTTCCGGCGATACCCGCCGCGCTCGTCGCGCTGGCGTCACACGCCGCTACCGACGCGGGGTTTGAGATGCGCCCGGACCTGTGCATCATGAATTACTACACCGCGGCCGCGAAGCTTGGCGTGCACCAGGACAAGGACGAACGCCCCGAGACGATCGCCGCCGGTATCCCCATCGTGTCGGTGTCAATGGGAGACGCCGCGCGGTTCGTGGTGGGCGGGCTGTCGAGGAAGGACCCGATCAACCCGATGGTGCTGCGGTCGGGAGACGTCCTGGTGATGGGGGGGCCGTCGCGCCTGCGCTACCACGGCGTCACGCGCATCATGCCCGGCACCGCCCCCGAGGGCACCGGCCCAGGCCGTCTCAACCTGACGTTCCGTCAGTACTGAGCTGTTAAGGTCCAACACTCGGCCATCTCACGCGGCGTTCCGTGCCACGACTGTCGCTGAAGAACATTCATAATCACCTCCTCACCGTTCACGGGCGAGAATTTAAGTCGGTTTGGGACTCGAAAGAATTTGAGTCGGCGATGTGACTTGTTTGGTCGGCAAAAACGAGGCCGGCAAGACAGCCATCCTTCAGGCTCTTTGCCGGCTCAATCCAACATTCCAGCGGATGCCAGATCGCGGCGCGCCTCTTCTGTGACTATCCTGATGACCAGACCATGCGTGTCTCGCACGAGACCTTCTACCGGACGCTGTTCGTACAGGCGCGCGGCGCGCTGCGCAAGGAACTGACGGCCTGTCTGCGCACGGGGCGGACGCAGCCGCACGCGCACAAGCGGACCGAGCACTCCGGCACGGGCCGGATCCGGAACATGGTGCCCATCAGCGCCAGGCCCCTTGTTCGCGGAGCTCCGCGCCCGCGCTCATTTGGCGCAGGCGGCGCAGGCTCGGTACACTGCGAATGCCCGAGAGGTGTCTCGCCGGCAACCGCAACGCGCAATCCGAATTCAACCTGAGGAGGTCCCCATGAGAACCATCTGTTTCGGGCTCCTAGTCGTGTTATATGCCGTCGCTCCCCGGCAGCAGCTGCAAACTCCGGCGGTTAGGACGACGACGGCTGGTGTCATCCTTGACGTATCTGTCGTGGGTCAGCGGGGAGAGCCCATCCTCGATCTCAGGCCCGAGGACTTTGAGGTATCCGAAGACGGCAAGCGGCAGGATCTCCTGTCGCTAAAGCTGGTTCAGAACGGGACCGTCCGAACCCGGGGCTCGCAACCACAAGCCCGCAGCGACACTGTCCAGGCCAGTCCGAACGCTTCAACCGCCGCGGCCCAAGGAAAGGCGACTTCGGTGATGGACACGGTCCCTACGGTGACCGCCATTTTGTTCGATCGCCTGTCTCCCGAGACGCGTGTTATGGCTGGTCGGGCAGCTCTCGCCTACATAGCCACGCTTGCGGCGCCACACGAGTATGCAGGCGTGTTCCTGTCGGACATCGCCTTCGCCACCGCTCAGCCGTTCACCAACCAGGCCGAGCGTCTACGGGAAGGCGTGCAGCGCGTGGTCACCACCGCTCCGTCGAATCCAGGTGTGGACGCCGAGCGCGCGAAGTTGGGGCATTTGCAAGCGCTCGATCCGAGTCAGCCCGTGACACCCAGTGCCGAGGCGTCCGAAGGGTGGGTGAGCGTGGGGGAGCGAGAACGTCGGCTGAGTCAAGGCGGCGCCGAGGGGGCGCTCGCCCGAATGGAACTGAGGATGTGGGAGAGCTACAGACCTTTTCTGACGGAGTACGAAGGTCAGACGTCGCTAGCCGGCTTGCGCGCCGTCATCGTCGGACTAAGCGCCTTGCCGGGACGGAAGAGCATCCTGTATTTTACGGAAAACTTTCCAATCACGGACCGTCTCAAACCTCGGTACGACGCCATGGTGGGCGAGGCTAATCGCGCGAACATCACGGTGTATCCAGTCGACGCCGCCGGCTTGCGGGTGCATAGCAAGGAGGCAGAGGTGGGCCGAAACGTCACCTTGGCTGGCGCGCAAGGTGTGGGCGATGCACGGCGTGGTGACCAGCCCTATACACGAGAATTGGAGCATCAGGAGCAGTTGCTGTCGTCACGACCGACGGCAATTCTGGGCCGCCTCGCGAAGGAGACCGGCGGGTTCTTGCTTGAGAACACCAACCAGCTCGGTGCGGGTGTGGCGCGCATGCAGCAGGAGCGCACGACGTATTACCTGCTGGGCTACCAGCCGACGAACGCCACGCTCGATGGCAAGTTCCATCGCGTCACCGTCAAGGTGAAACGGCAGAAGGTGACGGTGAAGGCTCGCCCAGGTTACCTGGCGGCAGCACCGCAGCAGTAAATCGCCTGTGATTTCATAGAGGTCCCCGCACCCGACGATGTCGATCTCACGCGGCGTCACGCGGCATCACCGCGAGCCGATTTGGTGAGGCGATTCCGGCGGCAGGCCCGCCTCTCGCGCCTGGGCGTGAGGCGTCAAGCGCAGCACGGCCGAGGCGGATCTGCGGAAAGCGCGTGGCGAGTTGCTCAGGTTGAGAAGGAAAGGAGGACCGCTCAGCGACCGGCGAGCAGGGCCGCGGCGCGGTCCACCTGTGCCGCCAGCTTGTCGATCGAGGCCACGACGATGGGAATGTACTTCCTCGGCTCGTCCCACGCGCGCTGCTCGATGCCCTCGCGGATCCCTGGCAGCGTCTTGACCCCGTAGCCGGTGTAGAAACCTGGCGCATAGGC
>JBKJRJ010000503.1:0-4777 GCA_046594705.1 Vicinamibacterales bacterium | reverse complement strand
CTCGTCAGCTGCAGCGTGGCCTTCACTTGGGCCGGGGTCAGGTCCGGGCGCGCCTCGAGCACCAGCGCCGCCGCGCCCGACACCACCGCGGCCGACATGCTCGTGCCGCTCATCTCGAAATAGGTCGCCGCCCCATGGCCGTCCACCACCCGCTCGGGATAGGCCCGCGCCAGGTAGCCGTCCCGGGCCGACGCCGCCACGATGCGGTTGCCCGGCGCCGCCAGCTCGGGCTTCAGCACGCCGTCGATCGCCGTCGGACCGCGCGAGCTGTAAGTCGCCATCACATCGTCGCTGCGCCGCGCCGTGCCGCGCGTGTTCACCGCGCCCACCGTCAGCACCGACGGCGTGTTGCCCGGCGCGATCACCCCGCCCACAATCGCACGGCCATCGGCGGTCTTGCCGAGATTGCCGGCCGCCGCCACCACCAGGATACCGGCCTCCGCCGCACGCTGGGCCGCCTGACACAACGGATCGTCGCGGTACGATTCGAAGACGGGGTGGCCGAGCGAGAGATTGATGATCCGGATGTTGAACATCCGGCGATGGGCAATAACCCAGTCGATCGCCTCGATCACGTCGCTCGTCTTGCCCGAGCCGTCCGCTTCGAGCACCTTGAGGCTGACGATCCACGCCCCAGGCGCCATGCCGCCGTGGCCGTCTTTCGACCCCTCGCCGATGATCCCGGCCACGTGCGTCCCGTGGCCATACTCGTCGCGGCCCGCGGCCCTCGCCTGCCGGCCGTCGGTGAAGTCCAGCGCCGCGACCACCCGGCCGCGCAGCGCGGCGTGCGGCGCCACCCCCGAGTCGATCACCGCCACGCCGATGCCGCGGCCGCTGAAGCCGCGCATGCCGTCCAGCCCGCCCCACACCTGGTCCGCGCCCGTCGCCTCAGTCGTCACCGCCATCATGCGATACACCCGCGCATTGCCGGCCATGTGATCGACATCACCGTCCTGGCTCAGCGCGTCGATCTGCCCGCCCGTGGCCTCGAGCACCGCGCCGCCATGCAGCCGCTTCTTCAGCCGCACGCCGTAGCGCGCCACCAGCTGGTCGACCGCAGCGTCGCTCGCCGACACGATCACCTCACTCGGCGCCTCGACCCGCTGCCGGATTCGCTCCGCAAGGTCCGACGACAGCCGCGCGCGATGACGGCCCTGCGCAAACGCCGGCACCGGCGCCGCCATCACCGCCATCACCGCAAGCACAGCCACCGTCGCCGAAACGCGTCGAAGAGCCGCCGTAAGTCTCATGATAAGCCTCTGGATCCGTGAGGGGTTCGCTGCGTTGTAAGGCACGGGCTGTGCCACCACGGTATCCAGCGGGACGTGACGGTCACTCGGACGTCCGTGAAAGCACACGAGAGGACAATTTGAGCCAGATTGTGTGCGGGGACGCCATACTTCGGCTAATATTCAGCCGGCTCCAGAGATTCGCATCCGCCCAACTGGGCCAATGGATTGGCTGTCCCCCAGGTTCCTTGACACCGGGTAACGGCTACCCGTCAAAACGCTAATAAAAACAGGGCTTTCGGAGATCGGCCAAGCAATTGGCCGGTGAGTTCAAGAGTGGCCCGATCCTTTCGACGCCTGCTGCCGCTTGCTGCGTTGCTGCTTGCGGCCGCGTGCAATCGTCCCCCCCCGGCGGAAAAGCCTGCGGACTCGGGTCCGGTCCGCGGCGGCTCGCTGACCGCCACCCTCCGAGGCGAGCCGAAAACCTTCAACCGCTTTGCCGCCAATGGCGTCTCCTCCCCCGTTGATGCGCTCACCCGTCTGACTCACGCGGCTCTCGTCCGCTTCAACCGCACCACCGGTGAGTACGAGCCATGGCTGGCCGAGAAGTGGACGACCTCTCCCGACGGCCTCACGTTTACGCTCACCCTGCGCGACGGCATCCTGTTCTCGGACGGCGTGCCGTTCACGTCGGCGGACGTCGTCTTCACCTTCCGCGCGCTCTACGATCCCTCCGTCCACAGCCCGCTCGCCTCCGGCGTCAAGGTCCAGGGCAAGCCGCTTCAGGTTTCCGCGCCGGATCCCCGCACCGTCGTCGTCACCCTGCCGGCACCGTTCGCGCCCGGCCTGGCGCTGCTCGACACCGTCCCGATCTATCCGAAGCACCAGCTCGAGGCCGCGCTCGACGCGCACAGCTTCGGCGAGGCCTGGGGCATGGCGACGCAAGGGGGGGCGATGGCGGTGCTGGGGCCGTTTGTCGTCGGCGAATACGTCGCGGGCCAGAAGCTGACGCTCACGCGCAATCCCCGCTACTGGCGGAAGGACGCCGCGGGCACCCAGCTGCCGTATCTTGATCGCATCGTCATCGAGTTCGTCACCGATCAGAACGCCGAGATCCTTCGGCTGCAGGCGGGCACGGTGGACCTGATGACCGTCGCCGACGTTCGCTCCGAGGACATCGCGGCCCTGAGGCGGCTGCGCGACCAGGGGGCCTTACAGCTGATGGACGTGGGGATCGGCGTGGACCCCAACGCGCTGTGGTTCAACCTCACGCCGGGCGCGGCGGCGCTGAAGGCCAAGCCGTACCTGCAGCGCACCGAGTTCCGGCAAGCCATCTCGTACGCGGTCGATCGCGAGGCGATCGTCAACACGGTGTATCTCGGCGCCGCCGTGCCCGTGCATGGCCCGGTCACGCCCGGCAACCGCACGTGGTTTTCCGCCACCGCGCCGAGCTACCCGCACGATGTGGCGCGCGCGAAAGGACTGCTGGCCGGCATCGGCCTGACGGATCGCAACGGCGACGGGATGCTCGAGGACACCGCCGGACGGCCCGCCCGGTTTTCGATTGTCACGCAGAGCGGCAATATCCGCGAGCGCGTGGCGACCATGATCCAGGAGCAACTCCGGCTGGCGGGCATTACCGTCGACGTCGTCGGCCTGGATCCGCCGTCGCTGTTTGGACGCTTCGTGAGCGGCGATTACGAGAGCATTTACTACGGCTTCCAGGCGAGCGCGCTGGACCCCGCGCTGAACCTCGACTTCTGGCTGAGCGGCGGGTCGGCGCACGTCTGGAATACCGGGGCGCCCGCGCCGTGGGAGAAGACCATCGACGCCCTGATGCAGCGGCAGGCCGCCTCCCCCTCGCTGGCCGAACGCCAGCGCCTGTTCGCGGAGGTGCAGAAGATTTTCGGCGAGCAGCTCCCCGAGATCTGTTTCGTCGCCTCGAAAGTGACCGTGGCGACGAGCAAGCGCGTCGGTGGCGCCGTGCCCAGCCTTCTCGAACCGATGATTCTCTGGAACCCCGCCACGCTCTACGCGACCGGGCGCTGAGCGGGCCGGCCTAACTCCGCGGGCCGGAACGGCCGAAAAGACTCAGAAGCCCGCAATGGTCCTGTTCCTGCTCCGCCGCGGCGTCGCCGCGCTGCTCCTCGTGTTCGCCGTCACCTCCGGGGCGCTGCTGCTGGCGCAGCTCGCGCCGGGCGATTACGCCGGGCAGTTTGGCCGTTCCCCGGAGCAGATCGCCGAAGACCGGCATCGCCTGGGGCTCGACCGCCCGTTCGCGGAGCAGTACTCGCGCTGGATCTCACGCAGTCTCGCCCTCGACTTCGGCGAGTCGTTCCAGTTCCAGATGCCGGTTGCGGAACTGGTGCGGGCGCGCGCGGGCAACACCGCCGTCCTCGCGCTCGCGGCCCTCGTGCTTGCGACCCTGCTCGGACTCCCGGCCGGCATCTTCACCGGCAGCCGCCGGGGAGGCGTCCTGCCGCATCTGCTGCGCGGCCTGTCCCTGGTTCTGCTCTCGGTGCCGCCGCTCATCAGCTCGCTGGTGCTCTTGACCATCGCGGCGCGGACGGGATGGCTGCCGGTATCAGGCATGGACGGCCCCCGCTACTTCATCGTCCCGACGCTGGCGCTCGCGCTGCCGGTCGCGGCCATGCTGGAGCGGCTGCAGTCGCAATCGATCCGCGACGCCCTTCAGCGTCCGTCCGCGACGGCCGCGCGCGCCCGCGGCATCCCCGCCGGCCGCATCGTCTGGCGGCACGCCTGGCGGCAGTCGCTCGGACCCATCCTGGCGGTCTACGGCGTGATCATCGGGTCGCTGTTCAGCGGGTCCTTTGCCGTCGAGATGGTGACGTCGTGGCCGGGTCTCGCGAACCTGATGCGCCAGGCGCTGATGGCCCGCGACACGTATCTCGTCGCCGGCTGCGCCGCCGCCGGCGCGGGATTCCTCGCGCTCGGCGTCCTCGCGGCGGACGTCGCGCACAAGGTGGCTGATCCCCGGCTCGAGGACGTGCCCGGTGTCTGAGGCCAGGCCAGGCTCGCTGCTCGTGCTCGCGATGCTGGTGGGCATCGTGCTCGCCGCTCCGGCGCTTGCGCCGTACGATCCAGGTCGCCAGTTTCCCTATCCCTACGCGCCGCCCATGCCGCCCCACGTCATCGATGACCAGGGAGCGTGGCATACGCCGTTCGCCTACCCCCTGCGGTCCCTCGACCCGATCGAACGACGCTACACGGAGGATCGCACTCGACGCGTGAGCCGGTCGGCCGGTGAGCCGTGGTTTCTGCTCGGCAGCGACGCCTTGGGCAGGGACGTCCTGTCCCGTGTCCTGGTTGGCGCCCGGCTGTCACTCGGCGTGGCGCTCCTCTCAACGCTGTTGGCCCTGGTGATCGGCGGGACGCTCGGCGCGGTAGCCGGGTATGCCGGTGGATGGCTTGACACCACCGTCATGCGGGTCGCCGACCTGGTGATCGTGCTCCCCGGCATCTACCTGGTGCTCGCGCTGCGAGGTGTCCTGCCGCTCGTGCTGACGATCTCGGAGGTATTCGTCGCG
>JBKJRJ010000484.1:0-7089 GCA_046594705.1 Vicinamibacterales bacterium | reverse complement strand
AGCAGGTCGATGGCGGTCAGCCCCATGCCGGCGACCGCCGTGCAGAACTCGGGCATCGGGATCTTGCCATAGCACCAGCGGGAGACGGACTGCTTCAGCCGCCCCTTCGTGACCGCTGTGGTCTGCGCGGCCACGACCTCCCCCCGCAGCCCCAGCGCCCCCGCCACCGCCGCCGCTCCGCCCATGAGCGCCTCACGTCGCGTCACTGTCATGGTGTCCTCCTGGGTATTCCCCGTTTCGCTCCGCTTATTCTGCGTATTCCGCGGCCGTGGCCGCGGCCGTCATTCCAGCTGGATCGGCTCGTCCCTGCTCTCGGGCTGCGGCTCGGGCAGATGCTGCAGCAGTCGCGCACAGGCGTTCCAGCGCAGCAGCGCGTCGTCATTGTGCGCCGGCCGGATGGTTTCGGCGCGCTCGAACAGGCCCATCGCCTCGCGCAGCCATTCGGCGGCGGTGGCGGTCGAGGCGTAGCGATCGCGGTGCAGGATCGCCTTGGCGCGGCGCTCGCGAATGATGCCGGCGTAATAGAAGCGATCGTAGGGGTCCGTCAACCCCGCCACCAGATCGGCGGCGCGCGCGGGGGCGCTCCTCGACGAGGGGAGCTCCTCGCGGAACTGATCTGTCAGGGCGAGGACCAGCATGACCAGGGCGTCCTGGTGGCCTGGATCGATCTGTAGGACGTCAAGACAGATGCTTTCCGCCTCGCCCGGTTCGTTGAGGAGCCGGTAGCGCTCGGCCTTGGCGAGCGCCCCCGGAATGGCGTCTCTCGAGAGCGGCTTCATCGCGAACATGGCGCCTCCGGCGGTTAGGACGTAAAGACGCGGAGCAGCCGGGTCAACGGGTCGTAGAACCGGTCGACGACGCGCTCCTTGAGCGGAATGATCGCATTCTCGGTGATCGTGATGTGCTCGGGGCACACCTTGGTGCAGCAGCGCGTAATGTTGCAGTAGCCGATGCCGTGCTGCTGCTTGAGCGTGGGCACGCGATCCGCCACGTCCAGGGGGTGCATCTCGAGCGCCGCCGCGTAGGTCAGGAAACGCGGACCGATGAAGCCGTCGTGCAGTTGGTGGTCGCGCAGGATGTGGCAGACATCCTGGCACAGGAAGCATTCGATGCACTTGCGGAATTCCTGGACCCGGTCGACGTCGGCCTGCTGCATGCGCCAGGTGCCGTCGGGCGCGTCGGCCGGCCGCGGCGTGAACGGTGTGATGGTCTTCTTGACGCGGTAGTTCCAGGACACATCGGTGACGAGATCCTTAATGAGCGGGAACGCGCGCATCGGCTCCACCGTGACCGGTTCGAGCAGGTTCAGCGTATTCAGCCGTGTCATGCACATCAGACGCGGGTTGCCGTTGATCTCCGCGGAGCACGAACCGCACTTGCCGGCCTTGCAGTTCCAGCGCACAGCGAGGTCGCCGGCCTGGGTCGCCTGGATCTGGTGGATGGCGTCGAGCACGACCATCCCGGGCACGACGTCCACCGAGAAGTCCTCGTAATGGCCCCCGGCATCGTCGCTCCGCCAGACTTTGAACGCTGCGCTCGTCATGATTGTTCCTCGACCGCCGTGGGCCGGCTACGACTGCTGATCTTCGATGATCTGCTTCAGTTCGGGGGGCAGCGGCGGCAGCGGCACCCGCCGCACTTCCATCGAGCCGTCAGGACCCTGCCGCGTGATGATGTTGAAGGTGCCGTACTCCGGGTGCTTGTCCGGGAAATCCTCGCGGAAGTGGCCGCCGCGGCTTTCCTTCCGTTCGATCGCCGAGCGCGTAATCGCTTCCGACACGGCCAGCAGGTTCTTGAGATCGATGGCGGTGTGCCAGCCGGGGTTGTACTCGCGATGGCCGGTGACGCCGGCGCGCGCGGCGCGCGCCTTGAGCTGCTCGAGCGCCGCGGCGGCCTCGACCATCTCGCTCTCGGTGCGGACGATGCCGACCAGACGCTGCATCATTTCCTGCAGGTCGCTCTGGATGGTGTAGGGGTTCTCCGCCTTGCCCTGGCCGTGCTCGAACGGCTTCAGCGCCTCGTCCGTGGCGCGCTGCACGCTGACCGGATCGACCGCGACGCGGCGATGGTCGCGCGCGAACACCGCCGCATACTCGCCGGCCCGCTTGCCGAACACCAGGAGGTCCGACAGGGAATTGCCGCCCAGCCGGTTGGCGCCGTTGATGCCGGCGGCGCACTCGCCCGCCGCGAAGAGACCCGGGATCGACGACATCTGCGAGTCGGCATCCACCCGGATGCCTCCCATGATGTAGTGCGTCGTCGGGCCGACTTCCATCGGCTCACTGGTGATGTCGATATCGCCGAGCTCCTTGAACTGGTGATACATGCTCGGCAGCTTGCGCTTGATGTGCGCCTCGCCGCCGGACAGCCGTTGCTTGATCCACGCGATGTCGAGAAAGACGCCGCCGTGCGGGCTGCCGCGGCCCGCCTTGACCTCGCGCATGATGCAGCGCGCGACGTGGTCGCGGGTGAGGAGCTCGGGCGGCCGCCGCGCGTTCTTGTCCCCCTGGACGTAGCGCCAGCCCTCTTCTTCGTTGTCGGCGGTCTGGTTGCGGTAGGGCTCCGGGATGTCGTCGAACATGAAGCGGCGCCCCTCCTTGTTGCGGAGGACGCCTCCTTCGCCGCGCACGCCTTCGGTGACCAGGATGCCCTGCACGCTCGGCGGCCAGATCATCCCGGTCGGGTGAAACTGGATGAACTCCATGTCCATCAGTTCGGCGCCGGCGTGGTACGCCAGCGCGTGACCGTCGCCGGTGCCTTCCCAGCTGTTGCTGGTGATCTTATAGGCGCGGCCGGCGCCGCCCGTGGCCAGCACCACGGCGCCGGCGTTGAACACCTTGAAGCGGCCGCGCTCGCGCTCGTAACCGACCACGCCCGAGGCGCGCCCGTCGGTCAGCAGCAGGCTGACGACGGTGAACTCCATGTGCACGTCGATGCCGCGGTGGATGCCGTGATCCTGCAGCGTGCGGATCATCTCGAGGCCGGTCCGATCGCCGACGTGGGCGAGCCGCGGATAACGGTGGCCGCCGAAATTGCGCTGCAGGATGCGGCCGTCCGAGGTGCGGTCAAACACCGCACCCCACGCTTCGAGTTCGCGGACGCGGTCGGGCGCTTCCCTGGCGTGCAGTTCCGCCATGCGCCAGTTGTTCACGTACTGGCCGCCGCGCATGGTGTCGGCGAAGTGCACCTTCCAGCTGTCCCGGTCGTCGACGTTGGCCAGGGCCGCGGCGACGCCCCCCTCGGCCATGACGGTGTGCGCCTTGCCGAGCAACGACTTGCACAGCAGGCCGACTTTGACGCCGGTGGCCGAGGCCTCGATCGCGGCGCGCAACCCGGCGCCGCCGGCGCCGATCACGAGGACGTCGTATTCGTGCGTGTCGACCGTGGTCACAGGAGCCGGACGTCCGTCCAGATGCCCATCGAGCAGAGCCGCACGTAGAGGTCGGTAAAGCCGACCGAGCACAGGCTGAGCCAGGCGAAGAGTTGATGTTTGCGGTTCATCCCCGACACGCAGTTGTAGCAGCTCAATTGCAGCGCGTTCTTCGCGATCTCGTCCTTGCGCCCGCCGATGATGTGGCGCAGCGAATGGCAGCCGAAGGTGTAGCTGGCCAGCAGGATGGTATTGACGGTGAGCACGAGACTGCCGACGCCGACGCCGATGCCGTCAGCGAACCGGAACGCCATCACGGCGTCGTAGGTCAGGACCACGATGAACAGGATGCCGAGGTAGAGGAAATAGCGGTGGATATTCTGCATCACGAGCGGGAACGTCCGCTCGCCCCAGTATGACTTGCGGGGCTCCCCGACGGTGCAGTTGGTCGGGTCCTGCCAGAAGGCCTTGTAGTAGGCCCCGCGATAGTAATAACAGGTGAAGCGGAAGCCGCCGGGTGCCCAGAGGATGAACAGCGCGGCCGAAAATGGCAGCGCCGCCGGCCACCAGCCCGGCTTCGGACCGAACCACGCATGGTGGCTGTCGCCGAACAGCAGCGGCGAGTAGAACGGCGACAGGTAGGGCCCGAACTCGTAATGCAGCCCCTGGAACGCCGCCCAGGTGGAATACGCGATGAAGGCGGAGAGCGCCAGAAAGACCGCCAGGGGCTGCGTCCACCAGAAGTCGCGACGTGAAGTTTCCCCGAACTTTGGCTGAATCAGCGGCAATGACTGCACCGAACGAGAAGATACTCGCCCGCGTCGTGCGAATGCAAATCCGCCCCGTTGTGCGAATGCAAATCCGTACTGCCGTATTGCGAAAACCGGCAGTTTGAATTACGTGGGTCGTAACCTTATCCCAATGAGATATAGCTTTCATTCCTAATCTGAACGGGCTATACAGTGGAGGCCATTAGCCGGTCTATCTCTGGAGGAGGAAACGTGAAATTTCGTGTGGAACCGCGTTGCCATTGGGTCTACTCGCTGCTCGTCGCCGTCGCCTTGTGCGTGACGGCCACACCCGTCATCGGTCAGATTCTCTATGGGGGCATCGTCGGTGTCGTGAAGGATCCGCAGGGCGGCACCGTGCCTGGCGCGAGCGTCACGGTCACCAGCAAGGAAACCAATCTCACGAAAGAGACGGTCACTGACGCGGACGGTGCGTTCAACATCAATAACCTGCTGGCGGGTCCGTACGACGTGAAGGTGACCCTGCAGGGATTCCGCGAGAGCGTCCGCAAGGACGTGCCGGTGACCATCGGCCAGATCTCCCGCGTCACGGTGGCCCTGGAAGTCGGTTCGGTGAGCGAGACCATCACGGTCGTGTCCAATACGCAGTTGCTGCAGACCGACAAGGCGGACGTCTCCACCGAGCTGAAGTCGGCTGAGATCACGTCGCTGCCGCTCAACCGCTTCCGCAACTACCAGGCGTTGATGAATCTGGTGCCTGGGACGACGCCGATGGCGTTCGGCAACGCGGAGACCGACACGCCGGCGCGGTCGTTGGCGACCAACGTCAACGGTCAGGCCAACACGAACAACTCCACGCGCACCGACGGCGCCACCAACATGAACATCTGGCTGCCGAACCACAACATGTACATCTCCCCCGCCGAGACCATTGACACGGTCAACATCTCGACGAGCAGCTTCGACGCCGAGCAGGGCATGGCCGGCGGCGCGGCCGTCACGGTGATCACCAAGTCCGGCACCAACAGGTTCAAGGGCTCCGCGTTCGAGTTCTACAACAGCGACAAGCTGAACGCGACGCCGCGGTTCTTCGGCAACGGCAACACGCCGCCGAAGCTTCCGGTCAAGGCGAACACCTACGGCGGCACCGTGGGCGGGCCCATCGCCCGGAACAAAGTGTTCTTCTTCGGTTCGTTCGAGGGCTACAAGCGGGAGCAGAGCCTGTTCACCTTCTTTTCGGTTCCCGACGCCAAACTCCGCGCGGGGGACTTCAGCCAGGCACTCAACAGCAACGGCTCAGTGCAGACGATTTACGATCCGAGCACCGGCGCGAACAACGGCAGCGAGCGCGCGCAGTTCGCGAACAACCAGATTCCTGCGAACCGGATCGACCCGATCGCGTTGAAGATCATGCAGTTGTTCCCGCTGCCCAACACCCCGGGAATTGGAGCGGGTGGCCTGACGAGCAACTATCGCCGCCAGGAGAACCGGACCGTCGACCGCGACAATTTCGACGGGAAACTGAACTGGAACCGGACGCCGGCGCACCAGATCTGGGGCAAGGTCAGCTACATGAACGCGGTGGTCGACGATTTGACGAACTACCTCGGCCCGGATCCGAACGCCTCGGATGACGGCGGTTTCACGAAGGTCACCCAGCTCACAGGCGGCCAGACGTGGACGTTCGCGCCGACGCTGTTGATGGACATGACGTTCGGTTTCTCGCGCCAGAAGCAGGACGTGCTCGGGCCGGACTTCAAGGCCGGCAACTACGGCCTCGACGTGCTGGGCATTCCAGGCACCAACGACCAGGGCACCAATCAGCCCCGCTACGCGGGTTACCCGGAGTTCAACACCGGCTTCAGCGCCGTCGGCAACCGCGACGGCTGGAACCCGATCTTCCGCGACGAGCGGACGTATTCGCTGGCCACCAACCTGACGAAGGTCAAAGGACGCCACGACATCCGCGGCGGCTATTTCGTCAACTTCCTCTACCTCACGCACTGGCAGCCGGAAACGGACAACCCGCGCGGTCGATTCAACTTCAATGGCAACGTGACCGCCGTGCGGGGAGGGCAGTCGGCGAACTTCTACAATAGTTTCGCCTCGTTCCTGCTCGGCCAGGTGGGCACCGCGAGCAAGAGCGTGCAGAACGAGGAGATGACCGGCCGCGAGTGGCAGCACGCGCTCTACGTGCGCGATCGGTGGACGCCGAGCACCAAGCTGACGCTCGATCTCGGCGTGCGCTGGGAATACTACCCGATCATGAAACGCACGAATGGGCGCGGGATCGACCGGCTCGATCTGACGAACCTCAACGTCATCATCGCCGGCCGCGGCAACAATCCGCAGGACAACGGACTCAAGACGGGGCTCGATAACTTCGCCCCGCGTGCTGGCGCCATCTACCGCATCGACGACAAGACCGTCGCCCGCGCCGGCTACGGCCTCACCTACAACGCCCAGGGCTGGGCGCGCCCGATGCGCGGCGACAACGACTACCCCATCACGATCTCGTCGAGCTTCTTCAATCCGGAGCAGTTCCAGCCGTACGGCACGCTGGCGCAGGGCATTCCGCGCATCGTCGCGCCGGACGTCAGCTCGGGAACGGTCCCGCTCGCCCGCGCCGCCGGCTTCGCCACTCCGGAAGTCGGCAACGTGGACCGCGGCTACGTGCAGACGTGGAACGTGGCCTTCGAGAGGCGGCTGCCGCTCGACATGTCCGTGGACGTCGCCTACGTCGGTGCCAAGGGCACCGACGGGTACGCGTGGATCGACATCAACGCGCCGACCACGCTCGGCGGCGGTACTGCGAGCCGCCCGTATTTCTCGCTCGGCCGCACCCGCGACATTCTCTCGTGGGGCGCCCGCCTGCGTACCAGGTACGACTCGATGCAGGTCGCGCTCAACAAGCCCTTCACGCATGGCCTCCTCCTCAAGGGGGCGTACACGCTGAGCAAGGCGATGAAC
>JBKJRJ010000435.1:0-3428 GCA_046594705.1 Vicinamibacterales bacterium | reverse complement strand
ATACGGAACGCGATCTGATCGGCCGCATGCGCGCCAGGGACGGTTCAGCCGTCACGGATCTGGCGTCCCTCTACGGCCCGCGGATTCAGCAGCTCGCGTTTCGCTACTTGAAGAATTGGGAAGATGCGGAGGAAGTGTCGCAGGACGTCCTGCTGAAGGTCTATCGCAAGATAGAGGCTTTCCGCGGTGACTCGGCGCTTTCGTCATGGATCTACCGGATCACGTTCAATACGGCAATGTCGCGGCTGCGCAGCGGTAAGCTCAACCGCGCCTCGGAAGTGCAGGCGCCGGAGTCCCAAGTCGAGGGGATGGAGCACGTCAAGGTGGAGCCGGCGGACTGGACGTCGCTGGCCGACGATCAGGTCATGCGCGCGCAGATGCGCAAGAAGCTGATCGACGCGCTGACGCACCTGCCCGAGGTCTACCGGGTGCCGGTGCTCCTTCGCGACATCAACGGCCTCTCTACCGAAGAGGCGAGCGCCATCCTCAAGGTGAAACCGCAGACCCTGAAGTCACGGCTGCACCGCGGGCGGCTCATCCTGCGCAAGCACATGGGTGAGTTCTCGGACGGGCTGGAGCTGCACGTCCGCGAATCGGTAAATTAAGGGCTTCGGTCGGAATAGAGTGGCCACCTTGGCCGCCGATGCCTCCCGCCGGGTGGCATTGCTCGTCGCGACAGACGCCCGGTATGCGCACTCCTCGCGCCTTGCGGGGCGGGCGCCTCGACGCCCAAGGTGACAACCGTATCCCGAGCCCTGAGCCCAGACGGCCAGGGCTCAGCACCACGACCGCACAGCTTTTGTGATCCTTGTGATCTTCGTGTCTTGGCGCCCGGCCGTGGCACCGTGACTCGAGGGACGTCAGCTATCTGAGGCCGTTCTCAAATGCGGTTCGCTCGTGCCGGCTGAGCGCCGGTTCGAGCGCCTTTCCGACTCCACCCTTCACGATTTCAACCGGCACGGCGGCGATCATCTGTCGCCCGGCGCCCGCGACGTCGATGGCGGCGAAGCAGGTGTAGCGCCGGCGCGAGCCCTCTGCGAGCGCCTCGGCCACCCGCGCCGCGGCGCTGGCGAGCGTGTATGGCTGCGGTGGCCACAGCGCCGGTAGCCGTGACGTCAGGGCCGATAGATGGTGCGGCGCCAGCACTTCGGCGATCGGCCGGTTGAACGCCGTGGCCGAGTCCCAGCCGATCACCGCGTCACGCGGCGGCACGCCCGCCACTCCGATGGAGAGGTCGGCGGGGCTCGCGTCCAGCAACGCGGCGGCGACGGCGCGTACGGCCGATTCGAGTCCCAGCGGCGCCGACCCCAGCAGCCGGCGCGGCGCCAGGTGCAGCTCCGCGATGGCGCGCGTCATCAGCTCGCGCTGCAGCCCTCCCGCAAACAGGAACGGCGCCGTCGTCTCCATCCGTCCGAGCTGGCGGAGGAGCGCCAGCCCTGTCTCACCCGCAATTTCAACCCCCGACACCGAATCGGCGAGGACGATCGCGTCGGCGCCTGCGGCCGCGGCATAACTGGTGGCGGCGGTCACGCGGGTGTTGAAGTAGGGGTCGATCGGACCCGACTGCAGGATGTCGAGAGCCTTGCCTTCCGCGACGCGCCCCTCGGGGTCGATCAGGCGCACTTCGCCGACACGGGCCCGTCCCGCGAGCGTGCGGGCGAGCGCGCCGCCGAGCGGGCCGGCGCCGATGATCGCAACGGTCGACATGCGTGGCGGTCTATTCTACAGTGACGGTATGGTGGGCATTGTCACGGGTGGATCCAAAGGGATCGGACTGGCGATCGCGCGGGCGTTCCTCGATCGCGGCATGGAGGTCGCCATCAGTTCGCGCAGCGACGCCGATCTGAAGGAGGCGGCCCGCCAGCTCGGCACGACCAAGGTCCTGGCGGTTCGGGCCGACGTGCGCGAGGCGGCGGACGCGCAACGTCTCGTGGACGAGACCGTCCGCCACTTTGGCGCACTGGATGTGCTGGTCAACAACGCAGGGGTCGGCAAGTTCGCCAGCGTCGCCGATATGTCCCTCGATGACTGGCGCCAGGTCATCGACACCAACCTCAGCGGCGTGTTCTACTGCACCCGCGCCGCGATCCCGCTGATGAAGACGCGAGGCGCCGGGTTCATCATCAACATCAGCAGCCTGGCCGGCAAGAACGCCTTTACGACAGGGGCCGCCTACTGCGCCTCCAAAGCGGGCCTCAACGCCTTCAGCGAGGCGCTGATGCAGGAAGTGCGGCACGACAACATCCGCGTCAGCTACGTGATGCCCGGATCGGTTGCCACCGAGTTCGGCGGGCACGCGCCTTCCGGCGACGATGACTGGAAGCTCACCTCGGAGGACGTGGCGCGCGTGGTCGTCGACCTGATCGCGCACGATGCCCGCAGCCTGCCGAGCCGGGTCGAGCTGCGTCCCTCGCGCCCGCGAAAAAGTTGAATTCAGGATGACGACGACTATCGCCCACTACAACCTTCTCGATCCCGTCGGCGAGGGGGGCATCGGCGAGCTGTTCCGCGCGCGCGACACCAAAGCCGGCCGTACCGTCGCCCTGAAGGTCGTGTCTGCCGCCATCGCCGGCGACCCCGACCGCCTGCGGCGCCTGCTCGAGGACGCGCGCGCCGCGACCGTCCTGTCGCATCCCAATATCGCCACCCTCTGGGACGTCGGCGAGGCCGACGGCCAGACCTATCTCGCATATGAGTTCGCGGCGGGCAAGAGCCTGCGCGAGGAATCGGGCGGCGTCGCGATGAATCCTCGCCGCGCCCTCGACCTTGCCGTGCAGATCGCTGACGGCGTCGCCGACGGGCATTCCGCCGGGATCCTGCACGGCGACCTCCGGCCCGACACAGTGATCGTGACCGCCAAGGGCAACGCCAAGGTGCTCGATTTCGGGCTCGCGCCGTGGACCAGGGGCGGCATACTGCGCGCGAGCGCGGCCCGCAATCCCGACGCGCTGCCGCCCGAGTCCCGCGCCGTGCTCGCCTACCTGTCGCCGGAGCAGGCGATCGGCAGCGCCGTCGACCCGCGCACCGACGTGTTTTCGATCGGCATCCTGACCTACGAACTCCTGACCGGCAGGAACCCCTTCCTCGCGCCGACCCCCGCGGGCACGGTGATGAACGTAATCCAGGGCAAGTACACGCCGGCCTCGGGCGTCAATCCCGCCGTGCCGGTGGAACTGGACGCCATCCTGGCGCATGCTCTCACCCCGGATCTTGAAAAACGGCAGCAGAGCGCCGCCGCGCTCGCCGCCGAACTACGCAGCGTCGCCGCCGTGCTCGACGTGAGAACCGGTGACGCCGCTTCGCCGTCGGCTCTCCTTCCGATCGACGAGGCGCCGGATCGCAAGGCTTCGGGGCTGCTTGGCGCGGCGCTGATGGCCGCCGCCGCGGCCGCGGTCGGCGTCTGGTGGTGGCTCAGCAGGTGAGCCGTT
>JBKJRJ010000290.1:0-7595 GCA_046594705.1 Vicinamibacterales bacterium | reverse complement strand
GGCCGTCGCCAGCTCGCACATCGTCATCTGGAACCCGCCGTCGCCGACCACCACCCAGACCTCGGCCTCGGGCCTGGCGCGCTTCGCGCCGATCGCGGCCGGCACGGCGAAGCCCATGGTGCCGAGCCCGCCCGAGGTGATCAGCGACCGCGGCCGCTCGTGGTGGTAGTACTGCGCTTCCCACATCTGGTGCTGGCCGACGTCGGTGACGACGATGGTGTCGCCGTCGCGGGTGGCGCGCCACAGGTCGTTGATGACATGGGCCGCATACAGGTGGCCATCATCCGGCAGCGCCTGGATGTCGCGGACGGCGGAGTCGCCGCGTGAGGCGTCGATTTCGGTCAGCCAGGGCCGGCGGTCGCCGGCTTCGACCAGCGGCACCAGCCGATCGAGCACGGCCTTCAGGTCGCCGATCAGCGCCACGTCGATCGGGACGTTCTTGTTGATCTCCGACGGATCGATCTCGATGTGGATCTTCTTGGCCAGCGGGGCGTAGGTGCGCGTGTTGCCGGTGACGCGGTCGTCGAAGCGCATGCCGCACGCGATGAGCAGGTCGGCCTGCTGGATGGCGATGTTCACCCAGGCCTCGCCGTGCATGCCCATCATGCCGAGATTGAGCGGATGGGAGGCGGGCAGGCCGCCGATGCCGAGGAGGGTGGCGGCCACCGGAATATTGGCGCGTTCGGCGAAGGCGCGCAGCGCGGCCTCCGCGCCGGAGATGGTGACGCCGTGTCCGGCGAGAATGACCGGACGCTTGGCGCCCTGGATCAGCTCGGCGGCGCGCGACAGGTCGAGATCCACCGGGGCCGGCGTCTGGCGCCGGGACCGCACCACCGGCGCCGCGGCGTCCCAGTCGAATTCGCACGACGACTGCTGGGCATCCTTGGTGATGTCGATGAGGACCGGTCCGGGGCGGCCCGCCTGGGCGATCTGGAACGCTTCGCGCACGGCCGTGGCCACGTCCTGGGCGCGCGTGACCAGATAGTTGTGCTTCGTGACCGGCAGCGTGATGCCGGTGATGTCGATCTCCTGGAAGGCGTCGGTGCCAATCAGGCGGCTGCCGACCTGGCCGGTGATGCACACGATCGGGACCGAGTCGAGCATCGCCGTGGCGATGCCCGTCACCATGTTGGTCGCGCCGGGACCGGAGGTGGCGATGGCCACGCCGACCCGCCCGCTGGCCCGCGCGTAGCCGTCGGCCATGTGGGTGGCGCCCTGTTCGTGGCGCACCAGCGTGTGGCGGATCGGATAGTCCAGCATGGCGTCGTAGGCCGGAAGAATTGCGCCGCCGGGATAACCGAAAATCTCGGTCACCCCTTCGCGCACGAGACATTCCCACAGAATCTGCGCCCCGGTGAGCTTCATACGATGACCCCGGCTTCGAGTGGTGATGCCGGCAGGCTTGCGGCCGTGATGGCCCCTTCGGAAGCCGAGCCGACGAGAAGAGCGTATTTCGCCATGACGCCGCTGGTGAATCTGGGCGGCGGGGCGGTCCAGGTCGCGAGCCGCGCGGCGATGCGATCGGCCGGGACGTCGAGATGAATCACGCGGGTGGCGGAATCGAGCGACACGATGTCGCCCTCGCGGACGGCGGCAATCGGGCCGCCGCGCGCCGCTTCAGGCGCGACATGCCCGACCATCAGGCCCCGCGTGGCGCCGGAAAAGCGTCCATCCGTGATCAGGACCACCGAGTCGCCGAGCCCGGCGCCGACGATGGCGGCGGTGACGGCAAGCATTTCACGCATGCCAGGACCGCCGCGCGGCCCTTCGTAGCGGATGATCACCGCATCGCCCGCATTGATGCGGCCACCCTGGACCGCGGCGAAGGCGGCTTCCTCGGAATCGAACACGCGCGCGGGGCCGGAGAAGGCCCGGCGATCGTGCCCGGAGAGCTTGACGACGCAGCCATCGGGCGCGAGGTTCCCCCTGAGGATCACCAGCCCGCCGGTGGGCTTCAGCGGTGACGCGGCCGGCCGCACCACTTCCTGCCCGGCGGTTTCCACGGCCAGTGCGGCTTCTTCGGCGATGGTGCGGCCCGTCACGGTGATGGCGTTACCGTGCAGCGCCCCCACCGCCATCAGCCGCTGCGCGACCAGGCGCGTGCCACCGGCCGCGAACAGGTCGGTGGCGACGAAGCGTCCGCCGGGCTTGAGGTCGGCGAACACCGGCACGCGCGCGTTGACGCGGTCGAAATCGTCGAGGCCGAGCGGCACGCCCATCTCACGTGCGATCGCGACCAGGTGGAGGACAGCGTTGGTGGAGCCGCCGGTCGCCGCCACCGAGGCGATGGCGTTCTCGAGCGCCTCTCGCGTGACGATGTGCGAGGGCTGCCGTCCGGCCGCGAGCACGTCCATGATGCGCGCGCCGGCGCGCCGCGCGACATCGTGTTTGGCGGGATGGTTCGCCGGGACGTCGCCGCTGCCGAACTCGGCGAGGCCGAGGAACTCCGTTGCGGTCGCCATCGTGTTGGCGGTGAATTGTCCGCCGCAGGCGCCGGCCCCCGGGCAGGCGCGGTCTTCCATCTCGCACAGCCCCGCGTCCGACAGCGTGCCCGACGCATGCGCGCCAATCGCTTCGTAGACGTCCTGGATCGTGACGTTCTTGCCGCCGACCTGGCCCGGCGCGATCGAGCCGCCGTACAGGATCAGGCCCGGGATGTCGAGCCGCGCCAGCGCCATGGCGGCCGCGGGGATCGTCTTGTCGCAGCCGACCAGCACCACGATGGCGTCAAACAGGTTGCCACGCGCGACCAGCTCGATGGAGTCGGTGATCACCTCACGGCTGACGAGCGACGCCCGCATCCCGGACGACCCCATCGTGATGCCGTCCGAGATCGAGACGGTGTTGAACTCCATCGGGGTGCCGCCAGCGGCGCGGATCCCCTCCTTCAGCGAGACGGCGAGCTCACGGAGATGGAAGTTGCACGGACCGATCTCCGTCCAGGTGTTGGCCACACCGATGATTGGCTTGGCCAGCGCGTCGCGGTCAAAACCGACGGCGCGCAGCATCGAGCGCGCCCCCGCGCGACTCGGTCCGTTGGTGATGGCGCCGCTCTGCCATTTGCCCGTGCGATCGTGTGTCATGTAACAGGATGATGATTTGGGCAGGAGGGGTCTGCTGTCAAACTTATAATCTTTTTATGAATATAAGTTTGGATTATAGCCACGAAGGGCGGCTGAGGACGTTGATCAGGTCCCCGACTCGGCGCGCATCTTGCGGTTACCGCACCGATGGTGGTGCGTTATCGGCAATGGCTGGGGTCGCTCCGCACCTGGATGGCCGGGAAACCGAGGGCGTTGGCCGCCGCTATCGTATTGATGGCACTGGCGGTTATCGTCTCGGCCGGGTTCACCTTCTGGTTCGTCTACGACCTGACTGCCGGGCTCCCCAGTAAGGCTCAGGTCCGCGCGCTAGGTGAAATGGCGCAGGCAACGACCATATTTGATGCCCGCGACCAGCCGGTCTTCACCATCTTCAAGGAACAGCGGATCGAGGTCCCGTTCGAGCGGATCTCGCCGAATCTGATCAAGGCGGTGGTCTCGGTCGAGGACCAGCGATTCTACGACCACAACGGCGTCGATTTCATCCGCGTCGCCGCGGCGGTCGTGCGCAACCTCGAAGAGGGCCGCCGCGCCGAAGGCGGCAGTACGATCACGCAGCAGCTCGCGCGCCAGACGTTCCTCAGCCGCGACAAGACCTACCGCCGCAAGCTCAAGGAAGTGATCCTCGCCGCGCATATCGAGCGCGTCTACTCCAAGAAGGAAATCCTCGAGCTCTACTTGAACAAGGTGTATTTCGGGGACGGCTTGTATGGCGTCGAGGCGGCGTCGCGCGGGTATTTCGGCAAGCACGCCAGCGAGTTGTCGGTCGACGAAGCGGCGCTGCTGGCCGGCCTGATCCAGTCCCCGTCGAGTTACGCGCCCACCGTGAACCTCGATCGCGCCGTGGCGCGACGCAATGTGGTCCTGCTGACGATGACCTCGGCCGGAGCCATCACCCAGGCGGAATTCGAGCGCGCCAAACAGTCGAAGGTCGAGCTCATCAACGCGATCGAGATGAAGGAAACCTTCGGGTTGTATTTCAAGGAGCAGGTCCGCAAGGAGCTCGTGGAGCGCTTCGGCGGCTCGCGCGTGGCCGAAGGAGGCCTGCGCGTGTTCACCACCATGGACCCGGCGCTGCAGCAGTCGGCGGAGAAGATGCTGGAGGACGGCATCGACGCGATCGAGGCGCGCCGCGGCTACCCGCATCCGCGCCGCGCCGCGCACCCGAAGGGCTCCGACTACCTGCAGGGAGCGCTGGTGGCGCTCGATCCGCGCACCGGCGCCGTCAGGGCCCTGGTCGGCGGCCGCGACTTCGTCGAGAGTCGCTTCAATCGCGCCACCCAGGCCAAGCGGCAGAGCGGGTCCGCATTCAAGCCATTCGTCTACGCCGCGGCGCTCGAGGCCGGCTACTCGCCGGCCAGCCTCATCTCCAACTTGAATACGCCGATCATGACGCCGGCTGGCAAGTGGGTGCCGGAGGACGGGCACTCGAGCGCATCATCGATGACGATGCGTTCGGCGCTGCGGATATCGAGCAACCGGGCCGCGGTGCAGATGCTCAACACCATCGGGATTCCGGCGGCGGTGTCGTACGCGGAGAAACTTCACGTCGGCACGCCGCCAAGCGTGCCCTCGCTGGCGCTGGGCGCCAGCGAGGTGACCCTGCTCGCGCTGACCGCCGCCTACGGAACCTTCGCGGACCAGGGCATGCTGCGCGCGCCGGTACTGGTTCGGCGCGTCGAGGACAGCGATGGCCAGGTGCTGTATCAGGACCCCGGAAAGTCGCAGGCCGTGGTGAGCCCCGCCACCGCGTTCCTCATGTCCAGCATGCTCGCCGACGTCATCAACACAGGCACGGCCTACAAGGCGCGCCAGTCCGGCTTCACCTTGCCGGCGGCGGGGAAGACCGGCACCACCAACGACTACCTGGACGCCTGGTTCGTCGGCTACACGCCCAGCCTGGTCACGGGTGTGTGGGTCGGCTTCGATCAGCCGCGCACCATCGTCCCCAACGGCTACGCCGCGGAGCTCGCGGTGCCGATTTGGAGCGGGTTCATGAAGTCGGCGACGAAGGGGGACCAGCCAGAGTGGCTGACGAAGCCCGAGAATGTCGTGGCGGTCAACGTCTGCCGCGCGTCGGGCAAGCTGCCGAACTACGGCTGCACGGCGGTGGCCGCGACCGACGAGGACGGCTTCCTGGTCACGAAGTCACAGGTCTACACCGACTACTTCGTGAAGGGCACGCAGCCGAGCAGTGTCTGCACGCTCCATCCCGGGGGCATCCTCGTCGATGCATCGGCGCTGGCCATTCCGGGGTCGGTGCCCACGACCGGCGTCGCGCCGCCGCCCGACGCGGCGCCAGTGCTCACCGGCGGCACCCTTGAAGGGCCCGCCGATCAGCAGAAGAAAAAAGGTTTCTGGGGCCGCATCTTCGGCGGCGACAAGGACAAGGACAAGCCGAAAAAGCCCGGCGGCGGCGGACAGCCGTAAGTCGAACCAATCTGCAATCTACAATCTACAATCTACAATCTACAATCTGCAATCGTCGTGGCGTGTATTCTAGCGCCCATGCCGTCGGACTCCGAGACGATGCCTGCCACCGCCCAGGACTGGGCGCAGCGAGGGCAGCAGTTGTTGAGAGCCGGCGCCCCGATCGTCGCCTACGACACGCTGGCCGACGGCCTCGAGGCATTCCCCGGCGATTCGCGCCTCCGGCAGCTGCTCGCCCTCGCGCTGGCGCGGAGCGGCGCCAGCCGCGCCGCCATTCCGCTGCTCGAGGCGCTCCGCGCGGAAGGGCACACCGACGAAGAAACGCTCGGCATGCTCGCGCGGACCTATAAGGATCTTGCCGGCGAGGGCGAGGGCGAGAGCGCGGAGGCGCGCCGCGCCCATCTCGAGTCGGCTTACACCCATTACGCCGAGGCGCATCGCCTGTCGGGCGGCATCTGGACCGGCATCAACGCCGCCACCACCGCGCTGCTGCTTGGCCGGCGCGACGACGCGGCGGCGCTCGCCGGCGCGGTCCGCGACCAGTGCCTGCGCGACGAGGCCGGCGATCCGTCGCGCGCGTTGGACTACTGGCATCTCGCCACGCTGGCGGAGGCGCGCCTCATTCTCGGGGGATGGGCGGACGCCGAAGCGTCGTATGTGCGTGCCGCCGAGGCCGGACGCGCGCGGCCCGCCGACACCGCGTCCACCCGGCGCAACGCCCGACTGATCCTCCGTGAGCTCGGCTCAGACGAGGCGGTGATTGCGCGCGTGCTGCACATGCCGCGCGTCGCCGCGTTCGCCGGCCATCTGATTGACAAGCCTGATCGGGCCGTGCCGCGTTTCCCGGCATCGCTCGAAGCGTCGGCGGCTGCGGCCATCCGCGCGCGCCTGGCGGCCCTCGACATCGGCTTCGGCTATTCGTCGGCCGCCAGCGGCGCCGACATCCTGTTCCTCGAAGCGCTCCGCGCGCGTCAGGCCGAAACCACCATCGTCCTGCCCTACGAGGCGAACCAGTTCGAGCGCGACAGCGTTGATCTGATTCCCGGGGCCGATTGGCCAGAACGCTACCGTCGCAGCATCGCGGGCGCGCGCGACGTGGTGATGGCGTCCGATCAGCGGATGGCGGGCGGCGAGCAGTCCTACGAATACGCGGTGCGGCTGATCGAGGGGTTGGCCGGGGTGCGGGCGGACGAACTCGATGCGGAGCTCGTGCGTCTGGTGCTGTGGGACGGGCAACCGCAGGGGGGACGCGGCGGCACCTTCCCGACCGTGGAGCGATGGCGCCGCGGCGATCACCACGTCGAGGTGATCGATCTCGAGGCGCTGGCGCGGGAGGCCGCGCTGCCGATCGCCGTGCGGGGCACGGCTGCGGTGGCGCGCACGACGGTCGCGTCGAGCCCGGAGACCGTCCCCCCGGACGCGCATGCCTACGATGCCGACATCGTGGCGCTGCTGTTTGCCGACGCGAAAGGATTCAGCGGCCTCGGCGAGGAACAGATTCCCGCGTTCGTGCGCCACTTCCTCGGCACCGTCGCAGCGGTCGTTGCCCGCTCTGCCAACCCGCCCCGCCTGAAGAACACGTGGGGCGACGGCCTCTATTTCGTGTTCGACGGTGTGCGCGATGCGGGGCTCTTCGCGCTGGAGCTGGCCGACACCATCGCGCGCACCGACTGGTCCCACTACGGGCTGCCGGCTCTCAGCCTGCGCACCGGGCTGCATGCCGGCCCGGCGTTCTCGTGCATCGACCCGGTGACCGGGCGGCTGAATTATTTTGGCGCGCACGTCAGCCGCGCTGCGCGCATCGAGCCGATCACCCCGGTTGGGCAAGTCTACGGCAGCGCCGCGTTTGCCGCGCTGGCGCGCGCCGACGAGGTCAAGGAGTTTCGCTGCGAGTACGTGGGCCGGACGCCGCTCGCCAAACACTACGGCACCCTGCCGATGTACGTGGTGCGCCGCCGGGCTCCGCTGCGGGACGCGTGAGACACTAAAGCGCCATGCCTTTCCGCGCGATCACGGGTCATCGGCCGGTGCTGGAGCTGCTGTCGCGCGCGACGGCTCGCGGCA
>JBKJRJ010000257.1:0-21772 GCA_046594705.1 Vicinamibacterales bacterium | reverse complement strand
CCGGCGCCGCCGGCTTCTACTACACCGGCTTGACGGTGAGCCCCTGCGGGCTGGTGGTGGCGGCCTGGAGCAACGATCAGCCCCTGGCGGTCGCGTGCTCCGGACCTCGCGGTGGCCTCAGCGTCAGCCTGAACATGTTTCCGCCGTCGAGCGCCGTGTTCGGCGATTCATGGCCAGTCGAGACTGACGGCGCGCGGCTGATGGCCAATGCGCTCCGCTACGCCTCCCTGGCGCCCATCTCCAACACCGCGCCGACGGCCGACGCCGGCGCCGATCGGACGATCGAGGCGACCGGACCGGCCGGTGCGGCGTTCAGCTTGACCGGCACCGGCTCTGACGCCGACGGTGACACGCTGACCTTCTCGTGGGCGGGCGGCGCGTTCGGCAGCGGCGATATATTGAGCGGCACGCTGCAGCCCCCGGTGGCTCCCTCGAAGTCGCAGGCCTACACGTTCACGCTCACCGTCACGGATGGCCGCGGCGGGGAGGCCAGCGATGAGGCGGTCGTGATCGTGACTGATACGGCCGGTCCGGTGCTGGCCAACGTGCCGAGGGACGTCGTCATCGCCTCCGTGGCGGATTCGGCGACGGCACCGTTCGGACCGGTCACCGCCGTCGACGCCGTTGACGGCAACCGGCCGGTGACCTGCGCGCCCTCCGCGCCCTACCCGGTCGGCGACACCGTCGTGACCTGCTCGGCATCGGACACGCGCGACAACACGAGCCGCGCGCGCTTCACCGTTCACGTCCCGCCGGTCTCGACACCCGGAGCGATGGCAGGGCTTGCCCTCGTCCGCGCCGGTTCGATCAGGTACCAGATCGGCTTCTCGGTCGTCGAGCGCGCCACGGGTGAGCGGGCGAGGTTCGACCTCCGCATCTCGGACCGTCAACGCCGCGACGAGTTCCACGCGCTGACCACGGACGGCGTCGCATTCAGCGACGACCCAACCGTGACACCGGGTCGCACCCTGCAACCACAGGTCGACTCCGTCCTCTTTGGAGGCACGGGGGAGTGGAACGGCCACGGCGGCTATCGCTATGAGGTGTTCGCCGTCGATCGCGGCGACCACGGCTTCCAGCGCGACTCCGTACGGGTGACCATTACGGCGCCGGACGGCGCGGTGGTGGCGCACCTGGATGGCGGGTTGAGCGGCGGCTTCATCGAGTCGGCTCGTCTGCGCCGATAACCACGGCTTACGTCATCAACGTGCGCACTTGTTGCCGCGGGGGCGCGCGTTGATGGTTTCGTTGCGCAGGCCTTGTGGTTCTGCTCGGGGAGTTGTCCTAGACGTCCTGTGCTAGGGTCTGCAGGCATGACCGCCCATGCCGCGCTCGCCGCCGCGCTTGTCTTCACTTCATCCCTTCAGGTTTCCCAGGCGCAGCAGGCACCGGTGCTGGTTCCGCCGCCGCCGGTGCTGAGGCCGCCGACCAGGGCGGACATCCTGCGCGGCGAATACGGGCGCTTCCGCGCCAACAACGATCTGCTGTTCTATCGCCTCGACGTGCGCGTCGATCCCGCGAAGAAGTCGATTGCCGGCCGCAACACCATCCGGTTCCGGATGCTCGGCGACGACACCCGCATCCAGCTCGACCTCTATGCCAACCTCAACGTCGACAAGATCCTGTTGGGGGCCACGCCGCTGAAGTATCAGCGCGAGCTCAACACGGTCTGGGTGGACTTTCCCCAGACGCTGAAGGCCGGACGTGAATACGCGATCGACTTCCACTATTCCGGCTTCCCGAAGGAACAGGGCCGATTCGGCGGCATGGCGTTCAAAAAGGACCCGGCGGGGAACGACTGGATCTTCACCGCCTGCGAGGGCGAGGGCGCCAGCATCTGGTGGCCGAACAAGGATCAGTGGCGCGACGAAGTCGAGAAAATGGAAATCAGCGTCGCGATTCCGACCGGCCTGACCGACGTTTCGAACGGGAAGTTCGTCGGTAAAACGGATCTCGGCGACGGCTACACGCGATGGGACTGGCAGATCCAGTACCCGATCAACAACTACAACGTGTCACTGAACATCGGCAAATACCAGCATTTCGGCGACCGGATGGGCGACCTGCCGCTCGATTTCTTCGTCCTGCCGGGCAGCCTCGAGGCGGCCAAGCGGCAGTTCGCCCAGGCGAAGCCGATGATCGAAGCCTACCAGCGGTTCTTCGGAGACTATCCGTTCAAGAAAGACGGCTTCAAGCTGATCGAAGTCCCATACTCCGGCATGGAGCACCAGAGCGCGGTCACCTACGGCAACCGCTTTGCCAACGGTTACCTCGAACGTGACTGGACCGGCGTCGGTGTCAGCCTGAAATTCGACTTCATCATCATCCACGAAAGCGGCCACGAATGGTTCGGCAACGCCGTCTCGGCTGCCGACGTGTCGGACATGTGGATCCACGAGGGCTGGACGACCTACCTCGAGAACCTGTATGTCGAACATCTGTTCGGCTACGACGATGCGTTGAGGTACGTCAACGGCTATAAGACCAAGGTGCGCAACCGTGAGCCGATCGTCACGCAGCGCGGCATCCACCGCACACCCTCGCAGGACATCTACTTCAAGGGCGCGCTCTTCCTGCACACGCTGCGCAACGTCGTCAATGACGATGACCGATGGTGGAAGGTGCTGCGCGAGTTCTTCCAGCACTTCAAGTACCAGAACATCATGACGGAGGACGTGGTGTCGTTCTTCAACGCCCGGCTGGGGAGCAACCTGACGCCCGTCTTCGACCAGTACCTGCGCCGCGCCGATCTCCCGGTCCTCGAGCTGGCGTTCAACCAGGCGGAGGGCACCGTGGCGTATCGCTGGAAGGCCGACGAGCGGGATTTCGCCATGCCGATCCGCGTCGGGGAGCGTGGCAAGTGGATGGTGATTCAGCCCACGACCGATTGGGCGCTGATGAAGACGCCGCTGCAGAAGAGCACGTTCGAGGTGGCGACCGACCTCTATTACGTCAACGTCGTCAGGCAATAAGCGCCAGCTGCGCGGTCATTGCCGATTGGCGACTGAAGACTGCTAGCCGTGCCAGCCATTGATGATGGTCTCGCGGAGGTCGAACCCGAAGGCGCGCTCGCTGACGACGACGATGGGGGGACCTTGGAGGCGCTTGTAGACCGATCGACGCATCCGCCGTGAGGCGTCCTGAACGATCGCCCGGAAGGTCTCCGGCGTGTATTTGTCGTACGGCGTGCGTCCCTCGGCATCCGGCCTGAACCTGGCGGGGTCGAGCGCGCGCTGCTCGAACAGGCGCACGAGCTGTTGCGGGCTGGCGCGATGCTCGGCCAGTTCGCCCACGATGGGTGCGACGACGTCGTAGTCGAAGGGGTCGAACTGATCCGCGGCCAGTTCGGCCGACGGCTTGATGGTGAAGGTATCCTCGGGGATCACCTCGCGGCGGTGCTTGCGGTTGACATACCGCGACAGGCTGTAGACATCAGTCTTCGAGAGGTCGCCGATCAGCGACATGCCGCCGCACATGTCGCCGTAGAGGGTGGCGTAGCCGAGCGCGATCTCCGTCTCGTTGCCGCAGGAGATCAGCAGCGCGCCGGTGTCGTTCGACTCGACCATCATCAGCACGCCGCGGATGCGCGCGTGCAGGTTTTCGCGCGCCAGGCTCTGGGCGATCGGGTGGGCGTGCTGTTCAAACACCGCCCGCATCAGATCGTCGATGTCCTGGATCGGGACGATGCTGTAGGGCACGGCCAGGGCCCGCGTCAGCCGTTCCGCGATAGAGCGGGTAGCCTCGGTGTTGTAGCGGGACGGCAGGTTGAACGCCGCGACCCGGTCCGCCCCCAGCGCGTCGACCGCGATCGCCAGCGCCAGCGCCGAGTCGATACCGCCCGACAGCCCCAGGACCGCCCGGCTGAAGCCGGTCTTCCGCATGTAGTCGCGCAGCGACATCACCAGCGCGTCGTAGATCTCGCGCTCAGGGTCGCACGCCGGCAGCTCCATCGCCGGGCCCGGTGTGGCCGGGTCGAGGTCCACGACCACCAGGTCTTCTTCAAACTGCCGTCCGATCGCCACCAGCCGGCCGGCCCCGTCGTAGACCAGGCTCTCACCGTCGAACGGGATGATGTTCTTCCCGTTGTCGGCCGCTCCCACGGTGTTCACGTAGACGATGGGGCAGTGCAGCCGATCGATGTGGCGGCGAATCAGCTTCTGCCGCGTCAGCCGCTTGCCTGGGTAAAACGGGGAGGCGTTGAGGTTGAGGATGAGCGACGCGCCCTGCGACGCCAGCTCGCTGAGCGGCTTGACGTCGTAGTACTCGTCCCACAGATCCTCACAGATCGAGACGCCGATCCTGGAGAGGGGATGACCGCCGCCGATGTCCACCGCCTCGCGCCGCGGCGCCGGGGTGAAATACCGTTTGTCGTCGAAATAGCGATAGCTCGGCAGCAGCGATTTGCGCGCGCGCTGGACGACGCGTCCGTCTCGAATGACCGCGGCGGCGTTGTACTTGCGGACGGTCCCGTGATCGTTGGTGGCTCCGACCTCGCAATCGATGAACCCGACGACCGCCGTGATGCCCCGGGTGGCCGCCGCGATGCCCTGCATCGCGTGCTCGTTGGCTTCGAGGAAGTCGGGGTTCTCGACCAGGTCGCCGATGCAGTAACCCGGCAGGGCGAGCTCAGGGGTGATGACGAGGTCGGCGCCGCGGGCGGTGGCGGCGGCGATCCTCTCCGCGATCTTGACGGCGTTGCCGTCGATGTCCGCGCTGGTGGGGTTGATCTGGGCAAGAGCGACGCGCATCAGGCACAGACGGTATCATGCGGCGGTAGCGATGCCCGAGCCGACCAACGTCACCTTTTTCCGAACCCCCGCGGAACTGCGCAAGTGGTTCCAGGCGCACCACGCCACGGCGGACGAGCTGTGGGTGGGGTTCTACCGGAAGGGCTCGGGCACGCCGGGCGTCACGTGGGCGGAATCGGTGGACGAAGCGCTGTGCGTCGGCTGGATTGACGGCATCCGGAAGCGGATCGACGACCAGCGCTACACCAACCGGTTCACGCCGCGGAGGAAAGGCAGCACCTGGAGCGCGGTCAACATCGGCCGCGTGCAGGTGCTCACCAGCGAAAAGCGGATGCGCCCGGCGGGACTGACGGCGCACGGGGCGCGGCTCGAGAACAAGTCCGGCATCTACGCCTACGAGCAGCGGCGCGCTGAACTCGAACAGCCCTACGCCAGCCTGTTGAAGAAGAACACAGCGGCCTGGACCTTCTTCGAGGCGCAGCCTCCGTCGTACCGCAAGGTTATCAGCTGGTGGATCATCAGCGCGAAGAGGCCGGCAACGCGGATGGCGCGGCTCGAGAAGTTGATCGGCGTGTCGGCACGGGGGCGGCGACTGTGACGAGGTACGTGGCGCTGCTGCGCGGTATCAACGTCGGCGGCCACAAGATGGTCGCGATGGCCGACCTGCGCGCGTTGCTGACCCGGCTTGGGTTCGCCAACGTGAAGTCCGTCCTGCAAAGCGGCAATGTCGTGTTCGGTTCGACGGCGCGTTCCGCGGCGCGGCTGGAGAGCCAGCTCGAGTCGGAAGTGGCGAAGGCGCTCGCCGTCACGACCGAGTTCCACGTGCGCGATGCGGCGGAATGGCAAGCGGTGATCGACGCCAATCCGTTCCCTGCCGAGGCGGCGCGCGCTCCCAGCCATCTGCTGGTGACCTTCTTCAAGGAGCCGCTGGCCGCCGCCCCGGTGGCGGCGCTGCGGGCGGCCATCACCGGTCCCGAGCGGTTACAGGCGGCGGGCCGGCATCTCTACATGACCTTTCCTGTCGGCGTCGGCACCTCGAAAGCCGCCGTGCTGGCGGGCCGGATGCTCCCGCGCGGCACCGCGCGCAACTGGAATACCGTCATGAAACTCTCGGCGCTGACCGGAGCCTGATGGCCCTCAGACGGCCGCCTACGCCAACAACGCGGCCTTGCAGTATGCGATCGACTTGGCGATCTCCTTCATCCGGTCCGAGCCCTCGGGCACCTTGTACTCGAACTCGATGGTGGCCTGGAACGGCCACTTATTGTCGCGGATCAAGCGCAGCACGTCCTTGATCGGGGTATCCCCTTCGCCGAACGGGGTGTTCGCCCCCTCGTCCTTCTTGCGGTCCTTGACATGGATGTGCGTGACCCTGGCGTGGTGCTGCTTGAGGAATTCCATCGGCGAGCCGAAGTTGCCGGCCACGTAGTGGCCGATGTCGAGGTTCGCCCCGTTGTGCTTCGCGTAGCTGAACGCGGTCTCGAAATCCTTCGGCGTCTGCTTGGTGTGCGCGTGGTAGCCGACCATCAGGCTGTGCTTGTCCGCGAACTGTCCGACGCGTTTCGAACCCTCGACTTCGAGCTCGCACGAAATGGCCTTCGCGCCGACCGCTTTTGCCAGCGTGAACGCATAGTCCATTTCCGGATCGGAGAACTGGTAGATCCCGTCGTACTTCATGACCTCGATGCGCACGCCCGCGTCGTCCCACTTCTTCCGCAACACCGCGGCCTTGGCCGGGTCCGCCGTCAGACGCCACGCGCGCAGCGTTTCCGCGCCGGCCTTCGGATCCTGTCCACGGCCCCCGGTCGCCGGCGCGCCCATCGCGAGCTCGACGGGCTGCGAACGCAGCTCGACGGCGCTGATGCCGAGCGCCAGCGTTTTCGCCAGCGTCTCGTCGATCGGGAGATCGCGGCTGCCGTAGTTGTACGGGAGGTTGAGCCCGATCTGGACGCCCGCCCATTTCGAGTTGGGCTTCGCCTGAAAAGCCCCGACAACGTCCCGCGGCAGCAGGCCGGCCAGCGGCACGGTCAGCATCAGTTTTCCAAGGTCGCGTCGGGAATATTCCATCGATCCTCCTGATAAGTCGTGCGGTGTCGCAGTGTATCATCCGGCCGATGAACCCGAGGCCACGCTGGACGGGCCCTGGGCCCTGGCAGGGCTGGTACTGACGACGACCGGGGCGTGGGCGCAGAACGACATGCGCCAGCGCTCCACCGCGGCTGAAAAGCAGGGGCTCGCCGTGCCCTTCAAAGGGGTCACCGCCGACGGCACACTCGTCTCGAACCTGTTTGCGATCACATCCACCGGTGTCTCCACCGAGCCCGTGCGCAAGGCGGCCGAGGCCTTTCTCGGCGCGCTCACGGCGGAGCAGCGGGCCAGGACGGCCTTCGGGCTGGACGATGACGAGTGGCGGAAATGGATCAACCAGCACTTCTACGTGCGCCAGGGTGTCAGTTTCCAGGAACTGTGGCGCTACCTGCCAACTACCAGCCTCCCGCCGTTTTCAGGTACCCCTGACAAAACGTGGCAGCCCCCGCCTGACGAAGGTTGTCACCCGTCCCTCGCACGGCTTCGCTGCCGCCCGCAACTCACTGGTCCGTAAAGGTTACGGTCGGGACACACCCGCGGCACGCCCGTTGCTCTGCCAGCCTGCGCTGACCCCCAGCGGAGATTGGAATGACGACTGCGCCCCCTTCTCGTGAGTCGCACGTTTGCCAGCATCCGCACACCGCCGTTCAGACCACGGAGGCGCGGCTCATCCTGATCGCCGGTGCCGATGCCGGGTCGATGGAGGAGGTCGCCACGCCGATCTTCCGAGCCGGCCACGTGCCGTTGATCGGGCACTGGTTCACCGATCCCCTGGTCGCCCTGTCGGGGTGTGACCCGTTTTCCGACGACACCGTCGATCACGTGCGTGATCCGCTGATCGAGCGGCTGCTCACGCGTTGTGACGCCATCCTGCGTGTGGGCGGCGCCTCGGCCGCGGCGGATGAGATGGTGGGGCTCGGCCGCGCGCGCGGCCTGCGCGTGTTTTTCAGCCTGCAGGACGCGCTCGATGGCTAGCGCCGCGCCAGCCCTCGTCTCTCGCCACGTGGGGATGAGGGCGCCCGAGGCCGTGGCGACGGCGCGCCTCGTGCTGCGCCGCCCGCGCGCGGCCGACGCGCGCGCCATCTTCGTGCGTTACGCCGGCGATTCGGCGGTCACCCGTTTTCTCGGCTGGCCCACCCACCGGTCTCTTGCCGACACGCACCGGTTTCTCGCCTTCTGCGACGCGGAATGGGCCCACCGCGGTGTGGGCCCGTACCTCCTGCTGTCGCGCCACGATGGGCGGCTGCTGGGCAGCGCCGCGCTCGGGCTCGAGTCGCCGCGACAGGCTGCGGCCGGCTACCTGCTGGCCCGCGACGCGTGGGGCCAGGGCTACGCCACCGAATCGCTCGACGCCATGCGCGGTCTCGCCGCCGCTCTCGGCGTGCGGCGCCTGTATGCGGTGTGCCATCCCGAGCACCATGCGTCCCGGCGAGTGATGGAGAAGTGCGGGCTGCGCCGTGAGGGCATCCTCCGCGGACGCGCGCACTTTCCGAATCTGCTGCCCGGCATCGCCTCCGACGTGGTCTGCTACGCCACCTCGTTCGATACCGCCTCCTGAACCACGCTTCCCAGGGACTAGCGTAGACTGCGGCCCATGGCTGACAACGATCCGTTACTGGCGCCGATTCCAGGGGCCGCCAGCCGGCGGCTGAACGGTGTCCAGGTCGACGTGGCGCAGGCCGGCACCGGTCGGGTGAAACGCGTGATCTACGATCCCGGGTTCCGCTGGTCCACGCACATGAAGGACACCGTCGGCGGGGAGCTCTGCATGCATGCGCATGTCGGGTTCATCGCCCGCGGACGCATCCACATCCAATACGCCGACGGCTGCACGGTGGAGTTCGTGGCGCCGCAGGTCGTCGCCATCGACCCCGGGCACGACGGGTGGGTGGTGGGCGATGAACCGGCGGTCCTGATCGAAATCGACTTCGAAGGGGAGACCGCGGGCCGCTTCGGCATGGCCGGCGGCCATCGTCACGCGACCTAGATGGGCGGAGCTCTGACCGCCGCGCGGATCCACCTGGTCGGGGTTGGCCTGCCGAGCGCGCTGTTCGCCCGCGCGATCCGTTCTTGACGCCTCTGCTGATCACCGCCCGGCTCACGGTGCGCAGGCTGACCGACGCCGACGCCCCCTTCATCCTCGAGCTGGTCAACGAGCCGTCCTTCATCCGCAACATCGGCGATCGTGGTGTCCGCACGCTCGAAGGGGCGCGCGAATACCTTGCGCTCGGTCCGATGGCGAGCTACGAGCGGTTCGGCCACGGGCTCTGTCTCGTGGAACTGAGGGCGGAGCGACGGCCGATCGGCATCTGCGGCATTCTGCAGCGCGACGAGCTGCCGGGTCCGGACATCGGCTTCGCGTTCCTTCCCGCGTACTGGTCGCAGGGCTATGCCCTGGAAGCGGCGACCGCGGTGCGCGACCACGCGCGCGACGTGCTGCAGGTCAGGCGCCTGCTCGCGATCGTCAGCCCGTCGAACGCCAGTTCCCTTCGCCTGCTCGATCGTCTCGGTTTCCGCTTCGACAGCATGATGCGCCTGGCGGCGGAGGCCCCCGAGGTGAAACGCTACGCCTGCGATTTGTCAGGACCCGTGTTGTAACATCGCACATCCTGACCATGCGCCCGCTGGCCATTCTCGTCGCCGCTCTCCTGCTGTCCGGTCCACCGAGCCTCGCGCGGCAGGGGGCGCCGCTGCCATCGGAGCGCTTGACGTTTGGGGCCTTCGCCCTGCAGTTGGGCACCGACGGTGCGTTCTCGCTCGAAGGACCCGGCTGGCCCCCATTCAAGGGCACGTGGAAGCGCGACGGCGGCGAGATCGAGGTCCTCACCGGGGGAGAGACGGCGGGCGGCTGCGACAAGCCCGGACGCTACCGCCCGTCGATCGACCGGACCCGCGTGACGCTCGCGCTGGTCACGGATCCCTGCAGGGTCAGGGGATTGATCCTCGATGGCAGCCGGTGGCATCCGTCGGGTGAGATCGTGGCCGTGCCGGAACGGACGATCACGCGCACCGCCGCGCCGCGTCGCGTCGCGCTCCCGCCGGCATCGTCCGGCGCCGGTAGCTGGCCGTCCTTTCGTGGAAGGATGGCAGCCGGCGTGGCCGAGGGCCAGCACCTCCCGGATTCGTGGGACGTGGCCAGAGGGGAGAACGTCCTGTGGCGGACGCCGATTCCCGGCCTCGCGCATTCGAGCCCGGTCGTCTGGGGCCACCGCATCTTCGTGACGAGCGCGGTCAGCAGCAATCCGAAGGCGACCTTCCGGCCCGGCCTCTACGGCGACGGCGACGCCTCTGACGACCGCACGCCGCAGCGCTGGATGGTCTATGCGATCGACACGCGCACCGGTGCGATCGAGTGGGAGCGGATCGCCCACGAAGGGCCGCCTGTCGGCAAGCGTCACATCAAGTCCACCTACGCGAGCGCCACCCCCGCAACCGACGGCCGCATCGTCGTCGCCTCGTTCGGGTCGCAAGGGGTGCATGCCTACGACGTCAACGGCACGTTCCTGTGGAAGGTCGACCTCGGCCACCTCGACGTCGGGGCCTACGACATCCCGACGATCGAATGGGGCCCGGCGAGCTCGCCCATCTTGTGGAACGGCCTCGTCATCCTGCAGTGCGACACCCAGGCGGACTCGTTCCTGCTGGCGCTGAGGGCCGACACCGGGGAGACCGCCTGGAAGACGGCGCGGCAGGAGCTGCCGTCGTGGGGCACGCCGACGGTGGCGCCGACCCCGAACGGCCCGCAGCTCGTGGCCAACGGGTCCAATTTCATTCGCGCCTACGATCCGGAATCAGGCAAGGAGCTCTGGCGGCTCGGCGGCAGCTCGAAGATCACCGCACCGACGCCGGTGTTCGACGATGGGCTGTTCGTGGTGGCGAGCGGCCGGGGCCCCGAGCGGCCGATCTTCGTCGTCAGGCCGGGCGCGCGTGGCGACATCACGCTGCAGAACGGCAAAACCAGTAGCGACACCGTGGTGTGGAGCCGGACCGGGCGCGGGTCGTACATGCCGACACCAGTGATCTACCAAGGGCTGCTCTATGTGCTCGCGAACAACGGCCTGCTCGACGCCTACGACCTGCGCAGCGGCGACGAGGTGTACCGCCAGCGCCTGTCGACAGTGGGCAACGGGTTCAGCGCCTCGCCGGTAGCCGCCGACGGCAAGATTTATCTCTCCAACGAGGACGGCGACATCATCGTCGTCGCGGCCGGTCGCGAGTTCAAACAGGTCGCGACGAACCCGATGGGAGAGCTCGTCATGGCGACGCCGGCCCTGTCGAACGGCGTGATGTACATCCGGACCGCGCGCACCCTGTTCGCGATCGGGCGGAAACCACAGGGTGCTGGCGCCAGGTGAATTCCCTGGCTGATCACGGCGCCATTGACGCCTTGATTGCCAGGGTCGGCACGCTGCACCCGCAGCGACCGCGCGCCTGGGGCCGGATGACGCCGAACGAGATGATCTGCCATCTCACCGACTCGTTCGAGCTCGCCCTCGGCGAGCGGCCGTTCACCCCCGCCGACACCTGGTGGCAGCGCACGGTGCTGCGACGGATCGGGCTCCACACGTCGCTGGCGTGGCCGCGCGGGATCACCACACGCCCCGAGGTCGAGCAGGGCGTCGGTGGCACGGCGCCGGGAGACTTCGACCAGGATCGGGCGCGTCTGATCGAGGCGCTACGGCGCTTCGCGGCCGCCGGCGCGCGCCACGGAGATCATCCGGGCTTCGGTCCGCTGACGCGGGACGAATGGATGATCTGGGGCTACCGCCACACCGACCATCACCTGCGGCAGTTCGCGCTCTGATCCCGGACCCTGCCATGGCCCTCAGCTCCACGGTCTACACGTTCGACATCGATCTCGCCGACTCGGATCGCGGCGTCTACGAGACCCTGGCGCTGCGGGTCGCCAGGCATCCTTCCGAATCCGACGACTACCTGGTCGGCCGGCTGCTGGCGTATTGCCTCGAATACACCGAGGGCATCGCGTTCTCGCGCGGCGGGTTGTCCGACGCGGACGAGCCGGCGATTTCGATCCGCGATCTCACTGGATCACTCCAGGCCTGGATCGACATCGGGTCGCCGGACGCTGCCCGGCTGCACAAGGCGTGCAAGCTCGCCGCGCGGGTGGCCGTCTACATGCACCGGGATCCGGGGCAGTTTCTCAAGCACCTGGTGGGGGAGCGGATTCATCGCGCCGAGGCGCTCGAACTCTACGCCCTGGATCGCTCGCTCATTTCGGCCCTGGTTACAAGGCTGGAGCGGCGCATGACGTTCGCACTTTCGATCAACGAACGCGAGTTGTACCTGTCGGTCGGCAATGACACGCTCACCGGCCTCGTCCGCCGGTGCGCGCTGGAGTAGTGGGCGGACGGTCATCGGGATGTGTTAGCGACCAGTCATTGCAGACTGAAGATTGCAGATTGAAGATTCACCGATTGACGATTGACGATTGACGATTGGTGATTCCAATCGGCAATCCGAAATCGATAATCCGTCTAGTCTTCAATCTGCAGTCTTCAGTCTGCGATTTCACCCTGCGCCCGTCCAGTGCTACATTGGGCGCCGTCATGACTGAGCTCGAGACGGTGATCGCCGACCACCGCGCCGCGGTCGAGCAGTTCATCGCCCGCGCCCGCGGGATCGACGCCGCCAGATGGGCGACGTCCCGCGGCGAAGGGCGGTGGTCGCCCGCGCAGGTCGTCGAGCACCTGGCGATCTTCTACGAGTACAACCGGAAGGTGGTCAGGGGAGATGCCAGCGGGGGCGCGCCGCGGTTCCTGCGGCCGCTGGCACGATGGTTCGTCGTCGAGCGGACCCTCAAGGCGGGACGCTTCACGCGCAAGGGGCGGGCCCCCGGCATGCTTCAGCCGGTCGCGAGGACGCCGCTGCCTGCCACCGAACTGCTGGCGCGCCTCAGCGCCGCGGTGGCCGGGATGGAGGCCGACATGCGCTCAGGCCATCCCGAAGCGCGTCACACGATCGACCACCCGTTTTTCGGGCGGCTCGACACCAAGGACTGGCTGCGGCTCCAGGCGATTCACGCCCGTCACCATCGGTCGCAGCTGACGTAGGACCGATCGAGCTCGGCGACCGACTGGACACCCAGCAGCTTCATCGTCCGCGCCAGGTCCGCTTTGAGGATTTCGATCGCGCGGGCCACGCCCGGGCCGCCGGCGGCGGCCAGACCGTAGGCGTAGGCGCGTCCCACCAGCACCGCGCGTGCGCCCAGGCACAGCGCCTTGGCGACGTCGCCCCCGCGCCGGATGCCGCTGTCGAGCAGCACCTCGGTCCGGCTGCCGACCGCGGCCACGACCTCCGGCAGCACGCGGATCGTCGCGGCCACGCTGTCCAGCTGACGGCCGCCGTGGTTGGACACGACGATGGCGTCGGCGCCTTCGTCGACCGCGCGGCGCGCGTCCTCGGCCGTGTGGACCCCCTTGATGACGATGGGCCCCTTCCAGATTTCCCGGATCCACTGCAGATCCTTCCAGGTGACCGTCGACTGCTCCAGCGCCAGGCCGACGTCGGCGTAGGGCATCGGACCGTCGGCCAGCATCACGTTGGGAAAACTCATCAGTCCGCCGTCGCGGAAGAAGTCGGCGAGCCAGCGCGGGCGCGCGAGGAACTGGCCGATAAACGGGAGCATCGGCCCGGGCCGGCGGGTGAGCAGTTCCTTGGCGCCGTTTCGCAGGTCCCGCTCCCGCAGGCCGGCCACCGGCGTGTCGATGGTGAGAATCAACGCCGAGTAGCCCACCTGTTGCGCGCGCTGGACGGTCGCGCTCGCGACCTCGCGGCCGCCGCACAGATACAGCTGATACCAGGCCGCGCCCGGTGTGGACTTCCTGACGTCCTCGAGACGGCACCCCGACAGCGTCGAGAGCGAATAGACAGTGCCGGCCGCACCGGCGACCGCCGCCGCCACCTCCTCCCCGCGCGGCCAGAACATCCGGCTGCTGCCGACCGGCGCCAGGATGATCGGCATCGACAAGGGCGTCCCGAGTACGGTGGTCCGCAAGTCGGGCGTCGGAGTTTCCACGGCGTAGCGCGGGCGGAAGGTCACGTCCTCGAAGGCGCGGCTGTTTTCGCGCAGCGTGACCTCGCCGTCCGCCCCTCCGTCGATGTAGTCGAACACGGAACGCGGCAGCCGCCGGCGGGCTGCGACGCGGAGATCCTCGATGTTGGTGAATGCCACGGTCGGTGATTCTCTCACGGCTGGACGCCGGAGGTGGAGGCTGCCCGCTGAAAAGCGGTTCGCTGGGTTGTATGATGCGCCGTGCCCTGGATCCAGGTTTACGACCCGCTCGGCAGTCCCTGGCTGAGCACGGCGGCGGCCGCCCTGCCGATCGTGCTGCTGCTCGGAGCGTTGGGATTGCTCGAATGGCGCGCGCACCGGGCGGCCCTCCTCGGGCTGGTGTCGGCCATCGCCACGTCGGTGCTGGTCTTCGGCATGCCGCTCGGCACCGCCTCCGCGACCGCGCTCTACGGCGCCGCCTACGGCTTCCTCCCGATCGGGTGGATCGTGCTCAACGCGGTCTTCCTCTACAGCCTGACGGTGGCCACCGGCCAGTTCGAGATTCTCAAGGGCTCGGTCGGCCGGCTTTCGGGCGATCGCCGCATCCAGGCCCTGCTCGTCGCGTTCTCGTTCGGCGCGTTCATCGAGGGGGCCTCCGGATTCGGCACGCCGGTCGCGATCTGCTCGGCGCTCCTTATGGGGCTGGGCTTCACGCCCCTCTACGCGGCGGGGTTGTCGCTCATCGCGAACACCGCGCCGGTCGCCTTCGGCGCGATCGGGACCCCAATCCTCACCCTTGCGGCGGTGACCGGGATCCCGGCGACCACGATCGGGATCATGGCCGGACGCCAGCTGCCCTTCGTCTCGCTGATCATCCCGGCGTGGATGGTGGTGACGATGAGCGGATGGCGCGGGTTGCGGTCGGTCTGGCCCGCGGTGCTGGTCTGCGGCGGCACCTTCGCAGTCGTGCAATTCGCCTGGAGCAATTACGTGGGCGTGGAGTTGGTGGACATCGCCGGCGGGCTCGCCTCGATCGGCGCGCTGGGACTGTTCTGCCGGGTGTGGCGGCCATCCGACTCGTGGGAATCCTCCGAGGTGGCGGCTCCCGCGAATCGCGCGGCCGTTGACCTGTCCGCCGCCGCTCCGCCGGCGGGCGTCGTGTTCCGGGCGTGGGTGCCATGGATTTTCCTGAGCGTCGCCGTGATCCTGTGGGGCCTCGCGCCCGTGAAGGTGTTCCTCAATCAAGGCGCGCTGGCCCCCTCCTGGAAGGTGCCGCTCCTGCACCGCACGGTGTTTCGCGACTATCCGGTTGTCACGGTCCCGGTCGATCCGGCCCGCATCGCTGACCCCGCCTATCAGAACGCCCACGCGGAGCCCGCGCAGTTCACCGTCAACTGGGCGTCGGCGACCGGCACCGCGATCCTGCTCGCCGCTGTGGCCAGCGCGCTCTTCCTGCGCGTCTCGCTCGCGCAGTTCCTCGCGGTCGCCGCCGCCACCTTCCGGCAGATGCGCGCGCCGCTCGCGACGATCATGCTGATGCTCGCGCTTGGCTTCGTCACGCGATTCGGCGGGACCGACGCGACACTGGGACTCGCCTTCACTCGCACCGGATGGCTCTATCCATTTTTCGGCACGCTCCTCGGCTGGCTGGGTGTCGCCTTGACCGGATCCGACACCAGCTCCAACGTGCTCTTCGGCAGCCTGCAGAAGATTACGGCCGAGCAGCTGGGCTTCAATCCCGTCCTGATCGTGACCGCCAACAGCACCGGCGGGGTGATGGGCAAGATGATTGACGCCCAGAGCATCGTCGTGGCGACGGCCTCGACCGGGCAGGTGGGGCAGGAAGGGCGCATCCTCCGTTTCGTGTTCTGGCACAGCGTCGCCCTGGCGGCCATCATGGGGGTCATCGTGATGCTCCAGGCCTACGTGTTCCCCTGGATGATTCCGGAGTAAACTGCGCCCATGAAACGTCTCCTGATTGCGGCGGTGTTGTTCCTCCTGGCGGGCGTCGGTGGCGTGATGGTGGCGTCGCAGCGGTCCGCCGCCGCGATGGCCGGCGCGGCCGACAAATGGCTCGGGGCCCTGTCGGCTGAACAGAAACAGCGGGCCGCCTTCGCTTTCGATTCCGAGGAGCGCCTGCGCTGGCACTTCGTGCCGAACGAGATACATCCGCGCAACGGGGTCACCGTCAAGGAGATGACCGAGCCGCAGCGGACGCTCGCCCAGGCGCTGCTCCGGACCGGTCTCAGCGCGCGCGGCTACCTGACGGCGACCGCCATCATGGAGCTCGAGAAGGTCCTGCAGGTCACTGAAGGGGAGAAACGACGGTTCCCGCGCGACCACGAGGCCTACTACTTCGCGGTCTTCGGCACGCCCGGCGACAAGGCGGGATGGGGCTGGCGCTTCGAAGGGCACCATGTCTCCCTGCGCTTCGACGTCGTCGGGGGCAGCATGACCGCGAGCTCGCCGGCATTTTTCGGCTCGAATCCGGCTGAGGTCAAGGTCGAGGTCCCCGGCGCCGCGCCGAAAGGCACCCGCGTGCTGGCAGCGGAGGAGGACGCCGGGCGCGCGCTGGTCGACCTGCTCGACCCGGCCCAGCGCGCCGTCGCGATCGTCCAGACGGACGCGCCGACCGACATTCTGACCATGATTGCCCCGCAGGTGAGTGCGCTGACGCCTCCCGGCATCAGGATCACCGCGCTGACCAAGGCGCAGCGAGACGCCCTCATGCGCGTCGTCGACGTCTACGCGGGGACGATGGCGGCCGACGTGGCCGCCGAACGTATGGCGCGCCTTCGTAAGGCCGGCGCCGACGACATCACGTTTGCGTGGGCCGGCAGCACCGTCAAGGGGCAGAAGCACTATTACCGCGTCCAGGGTCCGACTTTCCTCATCGAGTACGACAACACGCAGAACGACGCCAACCACATCCACTCGGTGTGGCGCGATTTCAACGGCGACTTCGGGCGCGACCTGTTGCGGGAGCACGTCAAGGCGCAGCCTCACCAGTAGTTGGTCGTTGGTGCCTTCTCGATCTGCGCATCGAGTCCCTTCAGGAAGCTGCCGGGGTGTTGTCCACGTAAACATCCGGCGGCACGCCGTAGTGTTCCATGTTCTCGCCGGTGGACGTCTACCCGTGAGCCACGGTCGGTCCGCAGCGCCGTCGACAGCAACGTGTCACCCGACTGCTCATATGACACGACAGCTACACACTTGTCCTGCACCTGAGCCCGTGGACAAGCGCCGTACGTGGCGAGCGGGGACAAATTACGTCCCCGTCAGTAGGTTGGGTGGTGTCGGCTCGCCAGAGTGGCAACCGAGCGCGGCTGCCGGATAGCAAAGCAAGTCGGGTGCCACGTCCCCGGACCGCTGTCAGGCGTTGCCGTGTTGTTCGATGCGTCGATCCGGCACCAGCCAGAGCAGGGCGCCGCCGACGTAGAGGCCGGCTGCGATCCCCGGACTGACCATCGCCACCGGGATCGCGATCAGACTCCGGCCATCATCATCACGAATCCGTAGAACGCGGTCGGCAGTGGCGCCACGTGCGTCTCGCCCATCCAGGCCGTGACGAAGGGCACCAGAGACAGCCAGAAGAGCAGGTGCAGGTTGGCCCACAGGATCCCGCCGGTGACGCGGTGCGTCAGGTGGAGCATGTGATGGTGATTGTTCCAGTAGATGCCGTCCATGTTGCCTCGTGCGGCGTCTTTAGCTGCAGGACCATGATGGTGATGAGGATCGCGATGACCCCGTCGCTGAAGGCTTCGAGTCTGTTGTTACCCATGGCGGTCCGGTGATTCTATCCAACGTGAGACAATTCCCCGCGTGAGGTTGTTCCGGCCGCTGTCGCGCCGCGTCGCGCGCGCCGCATCCCTCGTCGTCGTCGCCGGCTGGATCGTCACCATGGGCGTGGTGGTGAACCGCGCCTACGTCCAGGCACGATCGTTCAACCTGGCGACCGACCTGGCGCAGTACGGCACCGCCGCCGAATGGCGCGGCGTGTATTACCGCGGCGAGAAGATCGGCTTCACGGTCAGCCAGACGTCCCCGACCGCCGACGGATTCGAGCTCCTCGAAGACGCCCGCCTCCGGATGTCGCTCCTCGGCGCGACCACCGCGGCGGCGATTCGCACCTCGGCGCAGGTCGATCGCGACTTCGTGCTGCGCTCGTTCGACTTCTCCCTCGATCCGGGCACCGGGCCGGTAAAGGTGTCCGGCCGGGTGACCGGGAAGCACATCAGCCTGACGATCACCACCCAAAGCGGCACCCAGTCGGAGGAGCGCGACCTCGACGATGTCCCGGTCCTGAGCTTGAACCTGCCGCGCCGCCTGGCCGCGCAGGGGTTCAAGGCGGGCACCGAGCAGCGCTTCGTGGTGTTCGATCCCGCCACCCTGCGCAGCGAGATGGTGACGATCGGGATCGGCAAGCGCGAGATCGTCAACGTCTTCGCGCCGGCCGGCATGCGGGTCGGCGGGCAGCAGATGCGCAGCCGCACCAACCGGCCGATCCCCGCGTTCCGCGTCGAGCTCGCCTTTTCCGGACTGCAGACCTCGTCCTGGGTCACCGACACCGGAGAGGTGGTCCGCGAGGAAAGCCCGCTCGGTCTTCTCTCGGTACGCGAAGCGCCCGAGGAGGCGCAGCGACTGGCCATCGGGGGCCGCATCCAGGTCGATCTGCTGGAGTCGGCGGCGGTGCAGCCGCGCCGTTCGACCAAGAACCGCATCGACGATCCGCGTGACGTGCGCCGCATCCGGATCCGCATGGAAGGGGCCGATCTGACGAGCGCGGACGTGCGGGGGGCCGGGCAGTCGCTCGAGGGAGACATCCTGCAGATCGTGGATGCGCGGTCGCTGCGCGCCGAACCCGCGGACCCCGACGTCGCGCGCTACCTGCGGCCGGAGCCGCTGATCGAGAGCGACGATCCGATGATCACGGCCGAGGCCGCGGCGGCGACCGCCGGGGCCACCGACCCGCGCGTCAAGGCGGAGCGGCTGACGCGCGCCGTCAACGCCATGCTCGACAAGAAGCCGACGGTCAGCCTGCCCTCCGCCCGCGAAGTGCTGCGGACGAAGGTCGGCGACTGCAACGAGCACACCGCGCTCTACGTCGCGATGGCGCGCGCCGCCGGCCTTCCCGCGCGGATCGCCGTGGGGCTCGCCTACTCGCGCGGCGCGTTCTACTATCACGCCTGGCCCGAGGTCTACCTCGACGAGGGGCGCGGCCGCGGATTGTGGCTACCGGTCGATCCCACGTTCAACCAGTTCCCTGCCGATGCCACGCACCTGCGCTTGGCCCGCGGCGGGCTCGATCGCCAGGCCGCGATCCTGCCGCTCATCGGCAAGTTGAAGATGAACATCATCGAGCTCGAGCTGGCGCCCGATTCCGCGCCGGTCCTGGTCGGCCGCGGCTCGCTCGACGCCGGCCCCCCGCTGTCGATTCCGCTGCCGGTGCGCACCGGCATGACCTGCTGGGCCAGTCCCTCGAACTCGCGGTCCCGATGATCGCCATTCACGATCTCGTCAAGCGATACGGCACCTTTACGGCGGTGGACGGCGTCAGCCTCGACGTGCAGCCCGGGGAAATCCATGGCTTCCTCGGTCCCAACGGCGCCGGCAAGACCACGACGATCCGGATGATCGCCGGCCTGCTGAAGCCGACCGCGGGCACGATTTTCGTCAACCACCACGACCTCGCCACCGCCCCGGAGCTGGCCAAGGCGTCGCTCGGGTTCATCCCCGATCGCCCGTTCATCTACGAAAAGCTGACCGCAGGGGAGTTCCTTCGCTTCCACGCCGGGCTCTACGCGATGGACGACGCGGCGGTGGGCGCCCGCGTCCGCGAGATGCTGGAGATCTTCGAGCTCGGGCGCTGGGAGCACGAACTGGTCGAAAGCTTCTCCCACGGCATGAAGCAGCGCCTGGTGATGAGCGCGGCGTTCCTGCACCGGCCTCGCGCGGTGCTGGTGGACGAGCCGATGGTGGGCCTCGATCCGCGCGGCGCGCGACTCATCAAGGACGTGTTTCGCCGCATGAGCGGGCACGGCGTCGCCATCCTGATGAGCACCCACACGCTCGAGGTCGCCGAAGAGATGTGCGACCGCATCAGCATCATCTTGAAAGGGAAGATTATCGCGCGCGGCACGGTCGGCGAGCTGCGCGCGATGGGCGGCCCGGGCGGCCCGGGTGACGCGCAGCTGACCGAGGTCTTCCTGCGCCTGACCGGCGGCAGCGGCCTCCAGGAAATCGACGAAGTCCTCTAAGTGTCAACGCCCGCCTTTCCCTATCTGCTGTTGCCGTCCCTCTGGGCGTCACGCAACCGCGTCCGGCGGCGCGAACGCGGGGACGGCACGCGGGCGTGGTTCTTCGGGCTGATTGGCCTGGCCGTCGGCGGGGCGATCTTCGCGGGCGCCTTCTGGCTGACCGCCGAACTCGCCGACTACGCGGAGTTCGGCGATTACCTGCTCCGCCTCGGGTTGTCCTGGCTGTTTCTCACCTGTCTCTCGTTCCTCGCCTTCAGCGGCATCGTCACGGCGCTCTCGACCTTTTTCCTGTCGGACGATCTGCGGCTGCTGCTGGCGGCGCCGGTGTCGGCGCGGCGGCTGTTTCATGCGCGATTCCTGCGCACAGTGGCGCAGTCGTCCTGGATGGTGGTCACTTTCATCGTGCCCGTGCTGGGCGGCGTCGGCATGGGGCACTGCGCGCCGCCGGCGTACTACGCCGTGGCGGTGCTGGCGATCACGCCCTTCGTGCTGATCCCGATTGCGATCGGAACGGCGGTCACGCTCCTGCTGGTCAACATCTTTCCGGCGCGGCGGGCGCGCGACATCCTGATGCTGATGGGCCTGCTCTTCGCCGGCAGCCTCGTGCTGCTGCTGCGGATGATCAAGCCGGAGCAGTTGATGCGGGTGGAGTCGCTGCCGGACGTCACCGACTTCTTCGCGACGCTGCAGTCGCCGGCGACGCCGCTGCTGCCGTCGTTCTGGGCGGCGGAAGCGGTGTTCGGGGCGCTGCAGGGGCGTTTCAGCACGCTGCATATCGTGTCGCTCTGGACGACCGCCCTCGGGCTCATCGTGCTGGTCGCCGCGGCGAGCGAGCGATGGCATTTCACCGGGTTCAGCAAGGCGCAGGAGGCGCGCAAGGCGCGCTTCACGAAACTGGAGGTGCTGGACCGCGTCGCCCGGCTGCTGCCGATTTCGACGGTGCACCGCCACCTGCTGGTGAAGGACCTCAAGCTGTTCCTGCGCGACGTCAGCCAGTGGTCGCAGCTGCTCCTCCTGCTCGCGCTCGTGCTGGTCTACCTCTACAACTTCCGCGTCCTCGATCTGGACAAGATTCCGTACATGAGCGGGATGGTGAAGAACGTCTATGCGTTCGTGAATCTGGCGATGGCGGGGCTGGTGATGGCGACGGTGTGCGCCCGGTTCGTCTTTCCGGCGGTCTCGGCAGAAGGGGCCGCCTTCTGGATCATCCGCACGGCGCCAATCTCGATGGGCGCGTTCCTCTGGTCGAAGTTCTGGACCGGCCTGCTGCCGGTGTTTCTACTCACCGAGGGGCTCACGGTCACGGCCAACTACTTTCTCGGAGTCGATCCGCTCCTGCGCATCGTCTCGGCGATCGCGGTGTGCTTCATGGCGCTCGCGCTGGTCGGCCTGGCGACGGGCCTGGGCGCGCGCTACCCGCGGTTCAACGCCGAGAACCCGAGCCAGGTGGCCGGATCGTACGGCGGCGTCGCCTTCATGATCCTCGCGGTGCTGTTCATGATCCTGCTGATCGTGATGGTGGGCTGGCCCTCCTCGGTGCTGCTCTGGTATCGCGCCGCGCACCTGCCCGTGTCGGCCACGCTGCGCGCGGCCATGATCGGCTGCTTCAGCGGCGCGGTGGTGATGAGCCTGTTGACCTGGTGGCTGGGCATGCGATCGGGCGTGCG
>JBKJRJ010000227.1:0-6927 GCA_046594705.1 Vicinamibacterales bacterium | reverse complement strand
GCGCCACGTCGCGCCACGCCGCCACGCGCTGCGTCCGCACCAGCGGCGTCACGTCGTCGAACACCAGCACGGTCCCCTCGTGGGCGCCGGCCTCCCCTTGCAGCGCCGTCGCGGCGGGCGCGAGATGGATCTCGCGGCCTTCACGCGCCAGCGCAATCTCCTGGGCCGCCGGCTTCCCGGCCCCTGCCGTGACCGAGCGGACGAGCGCGGCGAGCGGCAGCAGGTCGTCGCGCCCCAACACCTGCTCCGCCAGCGAGCCGACGATGCCCGGTTCGACTTCGAGGAGCCGCGCGGCCGCCGAATTGATCGTGCTGACCCGGCCGTCCGGCCCGATCGACACCACGCCCGTCGCGATGCGCTCGAGGACGGTCTCGATGTAGCGACGGCGCTCATCGAGCTCCGAGTTCTTGCGCTCCATCTCGACCCGGGTGCGCTCCAGGCGCCGCTGGCTGGTGGCCAGCTCGCCGGCCATGGCATTGAAGGCGTCGACCAGCGACCCGAATTCGTCGCGGGTCTCGGCCTCGATGCGATGATCCAGGTGCCCGGCGCCGATCTCCCTGGCCCCGGCAGCCAGCATGCCGACGGGGCGCGTGATGCGCTTGGCGAGGTACAGTCCCAGCCAGGTGGCACTGACCAGGATCATCAGCGTCATCATCAGGAACAACGACAGGTAGACCCCCTCGAGCGGCGCCTTGAGCACCTTCAGCTGGTTGTAGTCCTCGTAGGCCTCGGCAATTTGGCGCGCGTGTCTCGCCAGGTCGCCGGACAGGAAATCGCTCGCGATGACGACGCCGATCGGCTTCCCGGCGCCGTCGCGCACGATCACGCCGGCCCTGACGAGTTGATGGCCCCCTTCGAGCGGCTCGTGCGCCTGCGTATCGCTGCTGCCCGCCGCGATTTTCGCGGCGAGACGATCCGAGGAGGCGCGCAAGTGGCCGGGCGGCAGCGACGGCGACTGGAGCGCGAACACGGCGACGATCTCTACTTTTCCGCCTTCAACCGCCTGGAGGCCGTAAATCTCCACCATCCCGACACGGCCGTCCAGCACCGGGGCCGACACCGACGCCTTCAAGGCGTCGAGGTCTCCCGACAGCAGCGCCTGTGCGGGCAGGCCCGCGGCGAGCCGCTGCGCCTGCGCCGCGATCACCACCTCGCGGTCCCGGTAGTAGGTGCCCGCAATCTCTTTCGCCGAGGTGAGGACGTCCGATACCGGCTGGCTGAACCAGCGCGTCGTGGTCTGGCGGATCAGCTCACTGCCCGCCAGCAGCACGAGCACGGCCGGCACGATGGTCAGCCCGAGCAGGGCGGCTACCAGCTTCAAGCGGAAGCGCGAGAAGGGCAGCCCGCGACGGCGCTCCACCACGAGCTTGATCAGGTTGCGCGCCAGCACGAAGCCGAGCGCGAGCAGCATCGTGACGTCCACAATGGAGAGGGCGTAGAGCACGACCTCGCTGAGGAAGTCGGGGTTCAGTCGCGTCGTGCGATCGGAGAGCCGGATGATCGCCGCCAGGCTGAGGAGCAGCAGCACGATGCCGGCGAGGATGAGCCGCGGGTTGTCGCGGAAGGGGCGGCGTTCGAGCGAGGGCGGCGCCGCAGGTGCCCGCGGCGGCAGTTTCGGTCGCTGTGACAAGTCCCGAACGGTATTCACAGTCAGTTGCCCGTTGCCAGTTGCCAGTTCCCAATACCAGTTGCCGGAGCCAGCCCGGTGCTGCGCACGCCGGCCGGGCGCGAGACACCCGACGGGCTCAGCTCTTGTTGCGCTGTAACTCGTCGATCTCGCGCTTGAATTCGCCGACGTCGCGGAACTGCCGGTAGACCGAAGCGAAACGCACGTAGGCGACCTGGTCGATGCGGCGCAACTCGTCCATGATCCGCGCGCCGATGTCGGTCGTCTTGATTTCGCGTTCCGGGCGGTCCTGAAGCTCGGACTCGATGCGATCCGCGATGCCCTCGAGCTGCTGCACACTCACGGGGCGCTTTTCGCAGGCGCGCACCAGGCCGCCGATCAGCTTCTGGCGATTGAAGGGCTCCGGGCGGCCGTCCTTCTTGATGACGCGGTACTCGATCTCCTCGATGTGCTCGCGACTGGTGTAACGCTTGCCGCAGCCGAGGCACTCACGCCGGCGGCGGATGCTGTTGCCTTCCTTGCTTTCCCGCGAGTCGACGACCTTGTCGCCGAGGTTGCCGCAAAACGGGCACTTCATTGCTTGTTCTCTGATGCCATCTGCTTCATGCGCCCCAGGGTCAGCCCCTCGCGGGCCATGAACACGAGCCCGAGCAGTGTCACGGGCACGAACGAAATCGCGTGCAGGACGATCGCCGCGCCGACCGCGGTCGGCTCCGGCACGCCATAAAAACTCACGACCGCCACCTTGTACATCGCGTGAAACCCGCCGATCTGCCCCGGGGTCGGCACCGCGACGCCGACGACGAGTAGCGTCATGACAAGGAACGAACCCAGGTAGCCGAACGTCATATGAAACGCGCGCGATGTCACCCAGATGCCGAGCGCAATCGACAGCCAGAGCGGAAACGACAGTATGAGCGAAACCAGCAGCCGCCCTGGCTGCCGCATCACCGCCAGCCCCTGCGCAAAGCTTTCGACGAAGCCCGCGACGGCCCGCGCCAGTGTGGCCGGCAGCACCCGCTCCACCCTGAGGGCCCATCTCCCCAGACGCTCAGGATGCCCCGCCAGCAGGAAGAACACCACGAGCCCCAGCACGGAGGCGGCGGCCGCCAGCAGCCCCCCCGCTTTGACCCGCGCGTACAACCCCGGGTCCGCTGACAACGACGCCGGGTCGACCACCAGGACGAATACCCCGAACAGCAGCAGGACCGTGACCAGGTCCAGCAGGCGCTCGAGGATGATTGTCGCGAACGCGGCGGTGGGCGGCAGCCCTTCGTGCCTCGCCAGCAGGTACGGGCGGAGCACCTCGCCCGGACGTGCCGGCAGCAGGAAACTTGCGGCAAAGCCGATCACCGTCGTGCGGAACGCGGTCCAGAACCGCGTCGGGCCGATGGGGGCCAGCAGGTACTGCCAGCGGAACGCCCTCAGCACGTAGGTCAGCATCGTGACGCAGAAGCCGGCGGCCAGGAGCCAGCCGTCCGCCTGGCGGGTCGCCGCCCAGACCGGACCGAGCTCGACGCCATAGAGAAAGAACGCCAGCAAGCCGATCGTCAGGACGAGGACGAGGGCCGCGCGAAGTCGAGACGACATTAAAAGGGCTACAGTCGGGATTAGAATCCGGATCGCGGGGGGCCGATCCCCGCAAACTCTACTACGGAAAGTTTCGCCAATTCTATGGGAAAACGTGAGTTAGTGCTCATTTCGGTCTTCGTACTGCTGGGGATCGGGGTGTACCACGTGACCGCCCCTCCTTCCGTTCCTGGGTCGGAGGGGATCAGCGTCAGCAGCATCTTCAGGAACATGAAGCGCGGGATCCACGGGTCTCGGGAGTCGGCCACCGCGGATTCGCAGCAGACGGTCGCCTGTGACGCGACCGTTCGCGAGCTGCGGGTCAACATCCCGCGCACCAGCGATCTCACGGTGACGGGCGAGGACCGCGACGATGTCTCGGTCGAGTTTCACGCGACCGCGCGCGGCTTCGACCAGGCCGAAGCCAAGGCCGCCGCCAAGGCCCCCGTCCTGAGAGCTGAGCGGGTGGGCGACGCAATCGTGGTCCTGCTCGACGGCTCGGCCGCGCACGCGCTGCCCCGTAATGGCGGCATGGTCCAGATGACCATCGTGCTCAGGGTGCCGCGCCGCCTGACGCTGCGCATCGAGCCCCATACCGGTCCGTTGACGGCCAGCAACCTCGCGGCGGCCGACATCATGGGCTCGCGCGGCGAAACACGGATCCGGCAGTTCGCCGGGCGGGTGGCGCTGACGCACTCCGGAGGCGAACTGGAAATCGACCACGTCGCGGCGCTCAAACTCAGCGCGCGAAACAGCCGCGGCAGCGTCAAGCAGGTCGCCGGCCCGATGGCGGTTGACGCCAACGGCGGCAACCTCACGATCACTGACATCGTCGGGCCACTCGAGATCGAATCGCGGAACGCGGACCTCAAGCTCGACGGACTCAAGGCGCTCAAAGTCCCGCTGCGAATCAACTCGAACGGAGGCGAGCTGCGCATCGTCGGGCTGCGGAGCGAAGCGCGGATCGACGGCCGGAATGCCACGATCGAGGTCGTCATGGCGGCGCCTGCGCCCGTCACGATTTACAATGTCGGCGCGCTCCGCGTCACCCCGCCGCCTGGTGGCTATACCCTCGACGCCTCCGCCTCGGAAGCCCGGATCACCATCGAGGACGGGGACATCAAGCCGTCGGAAGGGCCGGATGCCCGCGCCGCGGGCGCGGTCCGCGGCGGCGGACCGACGATCACGCTGCGGAGCACCCGTGGCATCATCACGATCGGCAAGCCTCTCAAATAGTTCGCCGTTCGCAGTTTGCCGTTCGCAGTTCGCCGGCTGCCGTCGGCGGGGTCGCAGTTTGTCGTTGGCGGGTGCGGGTTCAGGGTTACAATCGCCGGCCTGGACTGCCTTCTTGACGAACCAACTGCCAACGGTTGACCGCTAACCACAAAACCACAGTGACTCCATCCACTCCCCTGCTCGAAACCGCGTTCCCCGATCTCACGCTCCACGGCCGGGGCAAAGTCCGCGACATCTACCAGGTCGGCGACGACCTGCTACTGGTGGCGACCGACCGCATCTCGGCGTTCGACTACGTGCTCGGCTCGGGCATCCCCGACAAGGGCAAGGTGCTGACGCAGTTGTCGGCGTTCTGGTTCGAGCGCATGGGCGACCTGGTGCCGCACCACGTGATCGCGACCGACGTCGAGCACTACCCCGCCGCCCTACGGCGCCACGCCGCGACGCTGCGCGGACGGTCGATGCTGTGCCGGCGCACCCGCCCGCTGCCGATTGAATGCGTGGCCCGCGGCTATCTGTCGGGGTCGGGATGGAAGGAATATCAGCAGAGCGGGAGCGTGTGTGGCGTCGTCCTCCCGGCCGGCCTGAGGGAGTCGGACCGGCTGCCGGAACCGATCTTCACGCCGGCGACCAAGGCCGAGTCGGGGCACGATGTCAACATCAGCGAGGCGGAGGCCGCCCGGATGATTGGCGCCGAACTGGTGGCACGCGTCAAGCGTCTCACCCTCGACATCTACCGCCGCGGCTGCGCCCACGGCGAGTCCAAGGGCATCATCATCGCTGACACCAAATTCGAGTTCGGCCTGGTCGGTGACGGCAACCCGGCGACCGACGTGGTGCTCATCGACGAGGTGCTGACGCCCGACTCGTCGCGGTTCTGGCCACGAGATCAGTACCAGCCCGGCGGCGCCGTGCCGAGCTTCGACAAGCAGTTCGTGCGCGACTACCTGGAAGAGATTCGCTGGAACAAGCAGCCGCCGGTGCCGTCGCTGCCCGAGGCGGTGGTGACGCGCACGCGCGAGAAGTACGTCGAAGCCTTCCGCCGCCTGTCGGACCGGGAGCTCCAGTAGGCGCCCGTGCGGGACCAACTGGAACGGCTCGTCTTGGACATGCTCGACAAGGGCGTGCACTACGACGATGCGCGGCGCGAGTTCGAGAAGGTGTTCATCGCTCGGGCGCTGCAGCGCACCAAGGGGAACGTCGGGGTCGCGGCCGATCTGCTCGGGCTCCACCGCAACACCATTGCGCGCAAGATCACCGAATACCGCATCAAGAGAGACTCCTAGGAGGCGGCCTTAGCAGTCTCGTCAATCGACTGCTTGACAGCCTTCTCCCGCTTTCATAGAATTAGCAGTCGGTCAGGGCGAGTGCTAGTGCGCCTGCGCCAGCGCTCGGCGGACAGGCCGCCCGACCCCCCGAAATCCTTACTTACACGGAGAAACGACGTATGGCAGCAACAGCGACAAAAGTCAGCATCCGCCCCCTGCACGATCGCGTGATCGTGTTGCGCATCGAAGAAGGCGAGCAGAAGGTCGGCGGCATCATCATCCCGGACTCGGCGAAGGAAAAGCCGCAGCAGGGTAAGGTCGTCGCGGTCGGCAAGGGCAAAGTCGAGAAGGATGGCAAGGTGACGCCGCTCGACGTGAAGGAAGGCGACACCATCCTGTTCGGCAAGTACTCCGGCCAGGAAATCAAGATGGACGGTGAGGAATACCTCATCATGCGCGAGGAAGAAATCCTCGGCGTCGTTACGAAGTAACCGGGGAGATTAAGCAGACATGGCCAAACAGATTATTTACGGCGAGGAATCGCGCCAGGCGATTCTGCGCGGCGTCAACCAGCTCGCGAACGCGGTCAAGGTGACCCTCGGCCCCAAGGGGCGCAACGTCGTCCTCGACAAGAAGTTCGGCTCCCCCACCATCACCAAGGACGGCGTGACGGTGGCGAAGGAGATCGAGCTCAAGGATCCGCTCGAGAACATGGGCGCGCAGATGGTCCGCGAAGTGGCGAGCAAGACCTCAGACATCGCGGGTGACGGCACCACCACCGCGACCGTGCTCGCGCAGGCGATCTTCCGCGAGGGCGCGAAGAACGTCGTCGCTGGCGCCAACCCGATGGAGCTCAAGCGCGGCATCGAGAAGGCGGTCGAAGTGATCGTCGCCGAGTTGAAGAAGCAGGCCAAGCCGGTCAGCGGCGCGGCGATCGCCCAGGTCGGCACGATCTCGGCGAACAGCGACGACACCATCGGCAAGATCATCGCGGAAGCGATGGAGAAGGTCGGCAAGGACGGCGTCATCACCGTCGAGGAAGCCAAGTCCATGGAGACCTCGCTCGAGGTCGTCGAGGGCATGCAGTTCGACCGCGGCTACCTGTCGCCCTACTTCGTGACCGACCCGGAGCGCATGGAAGTGGTGCTCGAGAATCCCGTCATTCTGATCCACGAGAAGAAGATCAGCTCGATGAAGGACCTCCTGCCGCTGCTCGAGCAGGTCGCC
>JBKJRJ010000141.1:0-8034 GCA_046594705.1 Vicinamibacterales bacterium | reverse complement strand
CAAGAGGCCCAGGCCGCGAACCGCGCGAAGGACGAGTTCCTCGCCACGTTGTCCCACGAGCTGCGGACACCGCTCAACGCGATTCTTGGCTGGGCTGCTCTCTTGAACGGCGGCCGGCTGGACGAGACTGGAAGGGCGCGCGCAATCGACAGCATCGAACGCAACACCAAGATCCAGGCGCAGCTCATCGAGGACCTGCTCGACATCTCGAGGATCGTCTCGGGGAATCTGCGCCTCGAGCCCCGGCCCGCGCTGGTGCGCGGCATCATCGACGCGGCGATTGAAGCGGTGCGGCACAGCGCCGAGAGCAAGCCGGTGCGAATCCTCACCGAAATCGAGGACGACGCGCCGCTGCTGTGCGACCCCGGCCGGATGCAGCAGGTAGTCTGGAATCTGCTGTCCAATGCGATTAAGTTTTCGCTGCCCGAGGGCACGGTCACACTGCGCGCGACGCGCGACGGGCGCCTCCTCACCATCACGGTGACCGACGCCGGCTGCGGCATCTCACCCGAGTTTCTTCCGTTCGTGTTCGAGCGGTTCCGCCAGCAGGACGGAGCGGGCACCCGCGCCCATGGCGGCCTCGGTCTCGGTCTCTCCATCGTGCGTCACGTCGTGGAACTGCATGGCGGCCAGGTCTCCGCTCACAGCGACGGAGCCGGCCGTGGCGCGACGCTGGTCGTGACGATTCCAGCGGTGGCGGCGCCCGCCGGCGTGCCCGTCGCGGGCCAGGCGCTCCCCCGCGCGTAGACCGGCTCGCCGGACTGGCCCCTGTTCTGTACAAATCCTGACCACCTTCAGGTGCGTCTGGATGGAAATAATGCTGCGTCGGATCCCGATCGCCTGGGACGACATCCTGGCCGGACGCATGCGCTGACCGGGCGCTCGGCCTAGAATCGGGCCGTGGACATGCTCATGCGGCTCCTGGCGTTCGTGGCTGCCATCCCCGCCGCGCTGCTGCCGCATCGAGTCTGGCGACGCCTGCCGTCGTGGCTGCCGGTCGCGGAGGCGGCGTTTCTGTCCGGCCTGCTCACGTTGCTCGCCGGCATGGCGGTCGGCATCCACGGGTTCCTGGAACACGCCGCCGCGAACGTCTCGTTCGCCAATCAGGGCGCGCTTGACGCGGCCATGCGCGACCCGCGGATCGGCTACGAACGCGGAGTGATCTCGGGCTTCGCCGCCCTGTCGCTCTTTACGTTCCTCCTGCTGACGCCCGCTGGCTGGGCGACGCTCTACCTGGTCATCGGCGGTGGCATCCGGGCGGGGGGTGCGTGGTTCGATGATCCGCTTGGCGATCCCATCCTGACGGGCATCGATCAGATGCTGATTGCCCGGTCCGCTCGCGTGCACGCGGACGTCGCAAGAAAGACGCGGGCGGCACTCGAAGGGCCCGAGACGCGCGACCGCGCCATCCGCGGCGCCACCGCGGGAATACCGGGGTGCGACATCGTGATCGTGACCGCGCGCCGCAAGCCGGGATGGGAGAGCGGTGTCGTGGTCTACACCGCGGCGGCGTGCTACCGGATCGGGGTGCCAGTGGAGCGCACCATTGCCGGTCATCTGCGCACGTTGTATCCGCTGACGGAACACCGGGACCTGGAAGCCGTGCGGAAGTCGGTCAGCTACGATCTGCCGGGCGAGAGCTCAGGGCGCTGGTCGGAATAGGGTGTCACCTCAGGCATCGGCGGCCAATGTGGCAACGCTGTTCCGACCAGAGCCCTAACCCTAAGGCGGCACCCGCTGGCCCCGCCGTGTCGGGCGGGGATCGCACTGAGGCGCGTCGTCGGGCTGGAACAGCACATAGGCCGCGTCCTCGTGCACCTGGATCAAACGCAGCACGTCGATGGCGAAGGCCCGCAGCTCGGGCGATGCCTGGGCCTTGTCGAGGACGACAAACCGCACGCACGAGCGCCGCAGGAACTTCTCGCGATGCGTCCGCGCGGCCTCCAGCCATTCCCGCGAAATCGTCTTGCCTTCGCTCAGCGCGAAGATCGCTCGCAGCATCGGGCTGCGCTCGTCGATCCGCTTGCGCCATCGCGACACCCGCGAGAGGTAACCGCCAATCATCTGGCGGCGGTGCAGCGTCTGGAAAAATGGCGACGCCGGGTTGAAGTTGCCGAGCGACGAGGTGCCGTCGCGGATGCCCGTCGGCAGCTCGAGCAGGCGCCCCGCTTCGTCACCGGTGGTCGCGATGTGCCGGTAAACCTCCGGCACCGCCGCTGAGTACAGCATGCGTGGCGCCGGCAGGAGCTCGCCCGCCAGCAGAACGCCCAGAACCACCACCCACGCCCGGCGCCAACCCGCGCCTCGACGCCACAGCGCCTCGAGTGCAAAACCCACGAGGAGCGAGGCGCCCAGCACCGCGACAATCGCGAAGCGCGACGGCGACCTCGCCATGCCGACGATCGGCACGTAGCGCAGCAGCGCCCATGGGCCGATGACGTAGGTCTGGATCCCCGCGACATGCACGAAGGGTCCAAGCGACAGGAGGGCGAACACGCCGGTGAATACCAGCCACATCCGCGGCAGCGCGCCGCGCCACGCCGCCACCGCGATCACTACGGCGGCGGCGATCGAAAACGATGCCACGAACTCGGGGAAGGCGTCCGGCCGATCCGGCATCAGCCAGGGACGCGTCCAGGCGCCGAACACCGCGTGGTTGGGATTGGGCACCAGGTACGCCAGGAGGTCGACGCCACGGGGGCTGCTTCGCCAGAAAATCTCGGTCCCTGGCAGTCGTCCGCTCGCCGCCCGCAGCGCGATGCCGGCGATGACCGGCGACAGCAGTGCCAGGCAGACGCTCACCGCCACGGCCCCCAGTTGAGCCAGGCGGCGAAACTCCCCTGAAGGGCGGTCGAGGGCAACGGAGGTACGCCAACTCACGCACACCCGAACAATGGACAGCAGGGTCAGGATGAGCACAGGGGTGTAGAGCGTCTGCAGCTTGATGCCGAAACCGGCGAAGACGATGTCGGTGGCGCCATTCAAGAGGCGATACGTCACAACCAGCGCGATGGCCCCGATCGCGAGATACAGCGTCCGGATCGCCACCGTCGACACCCGCTCGCGGCGCCGGATCGACACCGTCGAACAGTGCCAGGCTACGAGGAACGCTCCCATCAAGGCGCAGTAGATCCCGTAGTACGGGTCGGCATAGCTGGCGAGAGCCACCAGCAGCCCGGTGATGACGGCGTCCCTGACACGCTGCCGCTCGAGCGCGCGAAGAAGCGCCCACACGAAGAGCGGAAGAGGCGCGGCGGTCACCAGACTGAGGTGCGCCGTTTCACGCGCGGTCAGGACGGGCGACGCCATGAAGACGGCTCCCGCAATCCAGGCCGCGGCCGGCGAGAGGTTGAGCCGCCGCGCCAGCAGGAACGTCGCCAGTCCCGACGAGGCGACAAACACCAGCAACACGACGTTGTAGGCGCCGACCACGCCGAGACTGCCAATCAGCGGCAGGCCGAGCAGTCCGGCAATCGGGGTGTAATTGTGCAGGCTGAAATCCGCGCCGCCGGAATCGGCGAACATGTGCTCGGTGGAGAGCGGCAGATGCCCGTGCCCGAGTATCTCGTGCCGGAAAATCCAGAGGTTCCAGACGTAGATGCCGGTGTCGCCGCTGGGGCTCCCCAACAGATGCGTTCGCAGGTGGAGCGGCAGCGGAAAGGTGAGAAGACACGTCAGGACGACGTACCCGATACTGGCCCAGATGAGCGTGGAAGGGTAGGAGCGACCCGTCACAGGGCGCTCAGCTTACACCAGCCCATCCGCCTGCAAGGATTAATCGTGGGCGGAGGAATTACCTCGCCGTGCCGAGTAGCTACCCGATTACCTACCTGGATGACCAAGGTGGTAACGCAGCGACCGGGGTAGGGAGGAGAAAGAGCGGCCGTACATGACGAGCGGGGACAAATTGCGTCCCCGTCGGTAGGATGGGTGGTGTCGGCTTGCCAGATTGGCAACCGAGCGCGGCTGCCTCAGTCGATAGCAAGGCGGATGCCATGCGCTACACCGGCTCCCGACCGGGTCAGGCGACGTCCCTACCTGACCGCCAGCCAGTTGAAATCCGCCACCGTGCCGCCGGGGCCATTCGCATCCACAACCAGCGTCAGCACGTGGTTCCCGGCCGGGATCGTGATGCCGGTTCTGGTCACGGTCTTCCATACGCCCCACCCGCCGGTGTCGGGGAGCACAATCGGCCCGGTGACATCCTTGCCGTCGAGCGCCAGGTGCACGGTGCCGCCCGCGCCGCTGGACGCGATGCGGAGATCAACCGCGTAGCTACCGGAGGCGGCCACCGCGATGGAATAGGACAGCCACTCACCGGCCCGCACCGACTTGATGTTGTGGCCGCCACCCGCGTCGTTGGTCACGCGGATATCCACATCGTCCGAGCGGTAGGCCCCTGAGCTGTTGCCCGCGGTGGTGTCGTGGTAGGCGACCCCTTCCCCGCCCTTGTCGTAGTTCTCTGCCTCGATGCGGCCCGGCACCGCGGCCGGCACACCGCTGTAGGCCGGCGACGAGACCGGCGGCGGCGAGGCGACGACATCGATCCAGTTGATGTCCGCCACCGTCCCTCCAGCGCCGTTGGCGTCGGCGATCACTTTCAGGGTGTGGGATCCGGACGCGAGGGCGATGCCGCTCTTCGTGACGGTCTGCCAGATGCTCCAGCCGCCCGTGTCTGGCAGAGTGATGGGCCCGCTGACGTCCACGCCATCCACGGCGAGGTGCACGGTGCCGCCGCCGCCGCTCGAGGCCGCGCGAACGGCAATCGAATAGGTGCCGGTCGCCGCCACCGATACCGTGTAGGCCAGCCATTCTCCGGCGCGAACCGTCTTGAGGTGATACGCCCCTGACGTGTCGGTCGTCGCCTTGATGTCCACGTCATCAGCCCGATAGGCGCCACCACTGTTGCCCGCGGTGAGGTCGTGATAGGCAACGCCCTCACCACCGTTGTCGTAGTTCTCGAGCTCGATCCGTCCAGGAAGCAGCATCGCGGCACCCGAATAGGGCGTCGAGCCGACTGGCGCGGAGGGCGGGGGCGGCGGGCTCGAGACGCCGGTCAGCGCCGCGTTGAGGGTGGCGAAGTTCACGCCGATATCGGTTCCCTCGAGCGCCGCGCCGCGTGACAGGCTCGAGGGCACCAGCTGGTAGTTCGCCGCCGCGCGATCCACGAAGTCGGCAAGCCACTGCGCCAGCGTCGGGTAATCGTTTCCGCCCGGATAGCGCTTCGGGTCGGCGCCGCCGATGGCGTTCCTCACGACGTAGGCGCCGGGCGTGTAGGTGTTCAGGCTGAGCGAGCCGGGCTGCGATCCCGATCCGAAAATGCCGTACAGATTGTCGCGCAGCAGGTTGTTCGTGAGCACGAACCCGTAAATCTCCGTCGTCGCCGGCGCGGTGGCCTCGTAGAAGACGATGGTGTCGTTGCCGTCGTTGTCGACGGTGTTGTGATCGAACGTGATGTCTCGCGGACCGTTGCCGATGACGGCGAACCAGCCGTTCGCGGGGTTGCCGGCCGTCGAGTAGGCCGTGCTGACGTCGTAGACCAGGTTGTTGCGGACGACGATGTTGGTGGTCTGAAGACTTGGAGAGAGGTTGTCGTAGCCGAGGATGTTGAACACGGCGGCCACGTGCCGGATGATGTTGTGCTGCACGGTGACGTTGCGCACCACTGTCCGCGGGGCGGTTCCCTCCTGGTTGCGCGGCGTGAAGAGAATGGAGTAGCCCTGCTGGCCCGAGGCCCAGTTGTTTTCGACGATGTTGCCTTCGATCAGCACCGTGTCGCTGCTCTTCAGTTCGATCAGGTTCTTGACCGTCCAGCCCTGGGCCATCCAGGCGAGCGGCTTGGTCACCAGGTTCCGGCGGATCACGATGTTCGAGGGCACCAGGTCGGCGATGGCGGGATCCGATCCTCCGAACATGATGTTCTCCCCGGCCGCCTCGAGGTGGTTGTTCTCGATCAGGTACGGTCCGGGCCCGTTCCAGCCGGCGACTGCCTGCGTGTCGGTGTTGGCTCCTTTGATGTCGCTGATGTGCGAGTTGAGGATCTGCGTGTCGCCGCTGTTCAGCGCGATGGCGCGGCGCTGGGCGTAAGCCGGGTTGCCGTGCAGGTAACAGCGATCCACGACGAGGTGGTGGGGAACCGAGCTCAGCGTGGTCTGGCTGAGGCCTGCGGCTCCCAGCTCCAGCAGGTTCGCGCTGCTGTTCGACTCGCTGGGCAGGATTTCGAGGAACAGCAGGCGCCAGTACGATGCGCCGGCGGCGGTCTTGAAGGCGGCACCGTTGTGATCGTTGCGGATCTTGGGCAGCGCGGCGGCATAGCTCGGGGAGATTCGGATCCCGGCGGCTGGCAGTGACGCGTCCGGAGCGGCCGAGCGGATGGTAATGAACGCCGTGCCCCCTTTGGCGGGAAGGACGAAGTTGCCCGTGAAGACGGCCCCCGCCTGCAGCAGGATGGTGTCGCCCGGGCGCGCGGCATTGATCGCCCCCTGGAGATCACCCCCGGCGTTGACGGTGAGGGTGGCGGCCCCGGCGGCATCGGCGAACGACAGGGCACACAGGCACAATGCCAGCGACAACGACCTCATGAATGCACAACTCCAGGACAAAGAAAGTTGATTTGCGCATGCGGTCGCAAGGAATGCGCCACGTCAGCTCTGCTGGAAAATGCGTGGAGTTTCTGCGCGCGAGCGCGCGCGATGCTGTCAGCAGCCGGTTGCCACCGTGTAACAGGGTCAAATTTGCACGGCTGTGAGTTGCGGAGCGGCGAGCGATCGGCGTCCCGAAGGCGTAGCCGATCGTCCGTGTCAGTCCTTGATGTTCCCGCCGGGATGCAGTCCGCTCGGCACTCGGGCGGGTGTCCGCTTGTCGAATCCCTCGTCGTTGAGCGCACCGAGAAACTCGACGATCTCGAAGGAGCCCCGTCCGGTCCTCAGCCGCAGCAGTAGCGGATCGAGCTGGTCGCCGCGGACATTCGGGTTGCGCGAGCGGCGCCCCGCGCCGACGTAAAACCGGAGAACGTCCTGCAACGCCGGGAAGGCGCCGTTGTGCATGTAGGGGGCGCTGAAGCGAAGGTTGCGCAGGCTGGGCGTGCGGAACGCGTAGGCGCCGCCGGCTCCGGCGTCGGAGGCGGACAGCTTGGCGTTGTCGGGCACCCCGAGCACGTGTGTCTTGTAATCGGAAAACATCGGACCGCTGTGGCAGTTGGCGCAGCCGGCCTGATCGAACCGCTCCATCCCGCTCACCTGCGCGGCGGTCATCGCCGTCAGGTCGCCACGCGTGTAGCGATCGAAGGGCGAGTTGCCTGCGAGCAGCGTACGCTGGAAGGCCGCGAGCGCCCTGGCGAGGTTTACCGCCGTCACCGACCGGCCGGGACCGAAGGCTCGCTGGAACAGCGAGCGGTATTCGGCAACGCGGTCGAGCCGCGCGACCACCTGGCCCAGCGCGTCGCCTTCGTCATAGAGGCCGCCGCGCATCTCCTCGAACGACTTGATCGGCTCGAGCGCCTGGGCCTCGAGACCGCTGGCGCGAAGGTCCCAGAACATCGGCGCCTTCGCGGGGTTGTAGTGTCCCGACGCGTCCATGCCGTTGAAGGCCGTGTTCAGGATGGACTGGCTGTTGCGCTTGACGAAGGGAATCGTGTGGCCGGCGGGAAAACGCCGCCCGGGCCCGAGGCCCGATCCGGTCACCCCCACAGAGATATCGAGCGGTTCGGCATAGCCGAAATCCGGGTGGTGGCAGGTCGCGCACGCCACGTCCTTCGTGCCCGACAGAATCGGGTCCCAGAAGAGCAACCGCCCGAGTTCGACCTTGTCGGGGGTCATCGGGTTGTCGGCGGGGGCGAGCGCCTGCAGTGGCAGCGCGCGGCTCGGGCCCTGCGCACGGCCGGGTTCCGGGGCACGCAGCATGAAAGCCGCGGCCAGCGCCAGCCAGGCGGCGGTCATGGCGGCACGTTTCCGAGGCGGGACGGGTCGCACAGAAGGCAGCGTCGCACACTTCTGCGACAAAAGCATGGCAGTGCGCCCGGCCTGCCGGACATGC
>JBKJRJ010000017.1:0-11721 GCA_046594705.1 Vicinamibacterales bacterium | reverse complement strand
AGCGTCGCCTGGGTGTCGGCCTTGATCTCCGCCTCGCAGGCTTCGCTGCCGCACCAGCCGGTGATGACGAAGCCGGGCCGGCCCGCCATGACGCTCTTGAACTCGTCGTACGAGGTCACGCGCGTGGTGTGATCGTCGCGGAAGGCACGGGCGCGATGCAGCAGCGCCGCCTGGATATCATTCAGCTTCGCGACAACCGCCTCGGCGAGGCCGTCCATCGGCATCGACTCCTTGGTGCGGGTGTCGCGGCGCGCCACCATCACGGCGGATTTCTCGAGGTCCTTCGGGCCGATCTCCATCCGCAGGGGGACGCCGCGGAGTTCCCACTCCGCGAACTTCCATCCCGGCGTCTGCGAGTCGCGATCGTCGAGCAGCACCCGGATGCCGCGCGCCTGCAGCGCCGCCTGGATCTCTTTCGCCTTCGGCAGGACGGTCTCCTGCCAGTTACCGCGCGGGATCGGCACGATGACGACCTGGTGCGGGGCGATCCGCGGCGGCAGGATGAGACCGTTGTCGTCGCCGTGCGTCATGATGACACCGCCGATGAGCCGCGTCGACACACCCCACGACGTCGTCCACGCGTGCTGGACCGTCTTGTCACGCCCCTGGAACTGGATGCCGAACGCCTTGGCGAAGTTCTGACCGAGGTTGTGGGAGGTCCCCGCCTGCAGCGCCCGCCCGTCCCCCATCAGCGCCTCGATCGAATAGGTGCGCGACGCGCCGGCGAACTTCTCGCTCTCGCTCTTCTGGCCGTCGACGACGGGCATGGCGAGCTCGGTCTCGGCGCATTCCTTGTAGAGCGCCAGGATCTTGAGCGTCTCTTCCTGCGCCTCGTCCGCCGTTTCGTGGGCGGTGTGCCCTTCCTGCCAGAGAAACTCGGTCGTCCGCAGGAATGGCCGCGTGACCTTTTCCCACCGGACCACGTTCGCCCACTGGTTGATGAGGACCGGCAGATCGCGCCACGACTTGATCCACTTGGCGTAGCAGGTGCCGATGATCACTTCGGAGGTGGGCCGGATCGCAAGCGGCTCGGCGAGTTCCTCGTCGCCCCCCCTGGTCACCCAGGCGACCTGCGGCGTGAACCCGGCGACGTGCTCTTTTTCCTTGTTGAGCAGGCTGGCTGGGATGAACAGCGGGAAGTAGGCGTTGACGTGGCCGGTGGCCTTGAAGCGCTGGTCGAACGCCTGCTGAATGAGCTCCCAGATGGCGTAGCCGTAAGGGCGGATGGCCATGCAGCCCTTGACCTCGGTGTAGTCGGCCAGCTCGGCGCGGCGGACGACATCGAGATACCACTGGGAGAAGTTCTCCGACTGGGGCGTGATTTCCGTGACGCTGCCCTTGGCCGCGCCCTGCTTCTGATCCGCGTTGTCTGCCATAACTCCCTTGGCCGCCGTTGCCCTGCGACGGCGGCTATTCCACAGTGTCCATGATCCGGTGCTTCCAGCGCGAATCGTTGCGCTCGGGGTAGTCCAGCCGGAAGTGCGCGCCGCGGCTCTCCTCCCGCCGCAGCGCGGCGCCGGCGACGAGGCGTCCGACGGTGACGCTGGTGTCTTCGTCCGCCGCGGGAGCCCCAAGCCGCGCCAGCACCAGGCGCAGCCCGTCGGCGGTGCGAAAGAGCCCCGCGTGCTCCCACATCAGCGCCCGGGCGTCGGCGAGCGTCAGGTCGGTGATCCGCCGGTCGGAGGATGGCAGGTCTCGACCTGGCACCAGCGACGGGCGGATCACCGACCTGACCTCGGGATCCCGCATCGCCAGGCCCGCGCGCGCGCCGAACACGAGGCCTTCCAGCAGCGAGTTGCTGGCCAGGCGGTTCGCGCCGTGGACGCCCGTGCACGCGACCTCCCCCGCCGCGAACAATCCCGGCATCGTGGTCCGGCCGTCCACGTCGGTCACGACCCCGCCCATCACGTAGTGAGCTGCCGGACCGACCGGAATACGATCAACGGCCAGGTCGAGTCCGGCGCGACGGCACGCCTCCGAGATGAGCGGAAACCGCGCGTGCACGAACGTGGGGTCGAGCCCCTCGAGGGTCAGGAAGATCTCTCCGCCGGTGCGCTGCGCCTCGCGGACGATCCCCCGCGCGACGCGATCACGGGGGGCCAGATCCCCCGCCGGTTCGTAGCGCGTCATGAACGCGTCGCCCGCCGTATTGATCAGCCGGGCGCCCTCACCCCGCAGCGCTTCCGACAGCAGGAACCGGGGCTGCCCGGGCATCTTCAGCGCGGTCGGATGGAACTGGACGAACTCGAGGTCCGCCACCGCCGCTCCGGCCCGATACGCCATCGCCACGCCATCGCCGGTCGCCACCGGAGGGTTCGTCGTCTCGCTGAACACCTGGCCGGCCCCCCCAGTGGCGAGCAGGGTGACGCCCGCCCTCGCCGTGACCCGGGTACCGTCGTCCTCTAGACACCTCACCCCGACGCAGCGGCCCGCTTCAACCAGGAGCGAGGTCGCGCGCGCATGTGCGTGAATGCGCACGTTCCCGATCCGTGACACGCGCTCCCACAAGGCTCGCCCGATTTCCCGGCCGGTGGCGTCGCGCGCGTGCAGCACGCGGCGCGCGCTGTGCGCCGCCTCGAGGGCGAGCTCGGGCTCCCCGTCGGGCCCGCGGTCGAATGCCGCGCCCCAGTCCATCAGCTCGCGGACGTAGCCCGGGCCGTCTGCGACGAGCACCGTGACCGCGCGCTCGTCGCACAATCCGTCGCCGGCCGCCATCGTGTCGGCGAGATGGCGCGCGGGGGTATCGCCGGGTCCCACCGCCGCGGCGATGCCGCCCTGCGCGTATCCGGTGTTGCCCGCCCGCGGACCCGCCTTCGTCAGTACGAGGACGTCGCCGGCGCCTTCGAGCGCGGCCGCGGCGCGAAGCGCCGCGATGCCGCTCCCCACAATCAGGAAATCGGCCTGCAAATCTTTGTTATCGTATCACCCGTGCTTCTCGAGGTCGGCAGCCGCAACGGCCGCTACGGAATCCATATCGCGCCAGGCGCCGCCGCGCGGGCCGGCGGCCTGCTCGACGACGCCGGCGTGCCCCGCCGCAGGTTCCTCGTCTCGAACCCGACGGTCTGGCGTTGTCACGAAGCGGCGTTCGCGGGGCTGACGGCCGAGGAGCCGATCCTGATCCCCGACGGCGAACGGCACAAGAACCTCCAGACCGTGGGGCGCATCTACGACGCGCTGGTGCGCGCCCACGCCGATCGCGGCAGCGCCATCGTCGCGATCGGGGGGGGCGTCCTCGGCGACACCGCTGGGTTCGCGGCGGCCACCTATCTGCGCGGCATCCCCGTCGTCCATATCCCGACCACGCTCCTCGCGCAGGTCGACAGCGCCGTCGGCGGCAAAGCGGGCGTCAACCATGCCCAGGGGAAGAACCTGATCGGCGCGTTTCATCCCCCGGCGCTGGTCGTCGTGGACCCGATGCTGCTCTCGACGCTCCCCCGCCGCGAGTTCCGGTCCGGCCTGTACGAAGTAATCAAGTACGGCGTCATCTCGAGCCGCGAGCTGTTCGACCGGGTGGCCACCTCGCTGCCGGCGCTGTTCAAACACGATTCGGAGGCGCTGATGGCGATCATCACCGAGTCGTGCCGGATCAAGGCGGCGGTCGTGGAGCAGGACGAGCGGGAAACGGGACTGCGCCGGACCCTCAACTTCGGACATACCGCTGGCCACGCACTCGAGGCAGCAACGAAGTACAAGCGCTTCCGCCACGGCGAGGCGGTGGGCTACGGCATGCTGGTCGCGGCGGAGATCGCCGTGGCGAGGGGGACGTTCCCGGCCGACGACCGCGCCGCGCTTGCCGGGCTCATCGCGAAGCTGGGACCGCTCCCGGCGGTGGCCGACATCCCGGTCGCCGAGGCGCTCGACGCCATCGCGCTCGACAAGAAAGTCGTGGCCGGGCAGCTACACTACGTGCTGCCGCGACGTATCGGGGAGTGCGAGATCGTGGCCGACGTCACGAAGGACGAGATCGCCGCGGCGCTGCGGACGATCGGCATGACGGCCGCCTAAGGGCTAAGGGCTCGGGTCGGAGTAGGGTTGTCACCTTGGGCGTCGAGGCGCCCGCCCGGCAAGGCGCGAGGAGCTGCGCATACCGGGCGTATGTGAGCGACGAGCCACGCCGCCCGGCCGGATGCATCGACGGCCAGGTGGCTACTCTCTTCCGACAGCCCTAAGGACGGACGCTCACTCGAAGCCGTGCTCCCGGAGCTTCGCGAGAAAGGCCTTGTAGCCGATCTGCAGCAGCTCGGCGGCGCGCCCCCTGTTGCCAGCCGATTCCTTCAGGATCTCTTCAATCTTCACCTTTTCCGCTTCGCGCGCGGCACGGCGGCTGACCTCGGCGAGCGTGCCCGACAGGTCGAAGTGGGTCCAGGGCGACGGCGCGTTCTCGTCGGTCAGCGGCTCGGCGAACGACAGATGGAGATGCCGCGGCAGCAGCGTCTCGCCGTCAGCCAGAATCACCGCGCGCTCGATGCAGTTCTGCAGCTCGCGGACGTTCCCCGGCCAGCGGTAGGACTGCAGCTGTTCCAGCGCGCCGGGCGACAACACGAACGGCTTCTTCTTCAGGTCGCGGCAGAACCGCTCGACGAAGTAGCGCGCCAGCACCGGAATGTCTCCCGGGCGGTCACGCAGCGGCGGGATCGTGATCGGGAAGACCGAGAGGCGGAAGTAGAGGTCCTCGCGGAACCGCCGCGCCGCCACCGCCGCGCGAAGCCCCTTGTTGGTCGCGGCCACCAGCCGCACGTCCACCGACAACAGCGCCGTGCCGCCGACGCGCTCGAACTTCTTCTCCTCGAGCGCGCGCAGGATCTTGGCCTGGAGCGACATCGGCAGGTCGCCGATTTCATCGAGGAACAGCGTGCCGCGATGGGCCATCTCGAACTTGCCGGGCTTGCGTCCGGCGGCGCCGGTGAAGGCGCCCTTCTCATAGCCGAACAACTCGGTCTCGAGCAGGTTCTCGGGGATGGCCGCGCAGTTGATCGCCACGAACGGGGCGTCGGCGCGCGGGCTCAACGCGTGCAGCGAGCGCGCAAACAGCTCCTTCCCCGTGCCGCTCTCGCCTTCGAGCAGCACGGTCGCGTCGGTGGACGCGGCGCGCTGGAGCGACGCGAACACCTTGCGCAGAGAGGGATCGTCTCCCACCAGCTGGGGGGCGCCGCGGCGGACCGCCAGCTCTTCTTTCAGCAGCAGATTTTCGGTGACGATGCGGCGCTGTTCGAGCGCCCGGTTGACCAGCAGGAGGAGGTGATCGGGATCGACCGGCTTCGCGAGGAAGTCCATCGCCCCCTCCTTCATCGCGCTGACGGCGTCCTCGATGCTGCCATAGGCGGTCATCACGATGACGGGGATGTCGGCGTCGATTTCCTTGGCGGCGCGCAGCACGCCGAAGCCGTCCCCCTCAGGCAGCCGGAGATCCGACAGCACGACGGCCGGCTGCATCGTCTGGAGCATCCGCACCGCTTCGGGCTGGTCGCGGGCCTCGAGCACGACGTGGTCCTGCCGCTCCAGCGTATGCCGGAGCATGGTGCGCAAGGAGTCCTTGTCCTCGACGATGAGAATCTGCGCGCTCAGCGGACCCAGCCGGAAGGAACGCCAGCGCGACGCGCCTCTTCCTCAATGTCGGCGATCTGCTTGGTGGACTGGGTGATCTCGAGCGTGACGCGCGCGAGCTCGGCGAGCGCCTTCTGACGGTCGTCGGCAATCTTCGCGCGCTGATACGGATCGTCGCGTGCGGAGAAGTCGGCCGACAACGCGTTGATGCGGGTCTGCAGGGCGTCGTGAAACATCTCGTTGCGCCGGATCTCTTCCCGCGCCGTGGTGATACGCCCGCGCCAGTATTTCTCGTCCTTGGCAGGGTCTCCGGCCGGGGCCGCCGCCTCGCCCTTGGCGCCGACCGGTTTGGCGGTGTCTGCCACCTTCGTCGGGCCCTCGGCCGGCTTGGTCGGCCCGTCGGCCGACCTGGCGGCGCTGTCGGGCACCGGCGGCAGCTTCTTCAGATCCTCGTTGGTGTAGGTCCGCACGGCCGGCGGCAACGCCTTGCGGCGCTCCTGTTCCTTCCTCGCGAGATCCCCGAGGCTTTGTGCGCAGATGGGCACCGTGACGGTCAGCATCACGCCGGCAACGAGACCGCGAGGCAGCTTCATGGAAATGGGCCTTTCTCCTTGTGGGGCCATAGTTTACCACGTCATACACCGGGCCGGACGGTCAGGATCCGGAGCCGATCGGAAGGGGCACCGCCGGCCGTGCGTCGGCTGGAGACCTCGGTGATCGAACGGCCATCCCCGGGTCCATAGGCCACCGCGCGGATCACCACCACGCCGTCCAGGTCAGCCACCCAGACGACGAGATAGTACGGGTTCCGGAAGCCTGCGACCGGCACCAGGCGCAGGATCGGGCCGTACTCGAAGAGCCGCCACGAGGGCACGGGTCCGCCTGACGGAGCCGCCGCGTCGGTCTCCGCCTGCAGCCGCACGGTCAGGGCCCGAAGATCGAGCGGCGCTCCGCTCCAGGGCGCGGCGGGAACCAGGGTGGAGTCCGCGAACGTGCCGCGACCGGCCGACACTTCGGCGACGATGCCGGGACGTCCCAGGTCGTCCCACGAGGCCATCGCCCGAAGGTCCGCGGCGGCGACGGCGGCCGCCGCCCGGGACGCGTAGGTCAGGGCCCGCGCGTCGCGGTCGTGGGAGGCGAGCACGGTTTCCAGGCTGCCAATCAGCAGGATCGACAGTCCCAGTCCCATCAGTAAGGCCGTCGCGAACAGCGCGGTCAGCAGGGCCATGTCAACGTCCCTGCAGGTTGGGCGGAAGCACGTCGCAGGTGACCTGGAGGTCGGGGACCAGGGGATTCCCGAGCGCGGAAGCCAGGCGCAGCGTGATCCGGACCCGTCGGCCTCCGTCGAGGTAATCCACGCGCATCGCAGTCACGTGGTCGAGCACCGGCACCGTGCTGCCGGTGGCCTCGTCACGGCGCAGCAGCTGCCGGGCGGCCGTATCGACGCGGTAGGTGCGGACCTCACCCTGTGCGACCGACGCACCTGCCTGATAGAAGCAGCTGCGTGAACCGGCGCGAACCTGCAGCAGGGGCGGGGCGACGTCGTCCACGCGCAACAGGTCGCGGCACCCCTCGCCGTTGAAAATGATCGCGGTCGAGGCCTGCGTCAACGCCGCGGCGTCCTCGACCATCGCGAGGGTGTCGCCGGGCGCCAGCGGCGCCGTGAGCGCCGTCTGCGCCTCGCGGCTCGACGCGTACCACAGCGTGATGCCGCCGTCGGCCGAGGGAACCACCGGCGCAAAGTACTGAGCCAGCGGCCCAGCGCGCGGACCGCGATCCAGGCCGGCACCTGCGATCGCCAGCTCGGCTCCAAGAGTGCGCAGCGCGATGCGGGCGCGCTGCTGCAGGTCGGCCGCCTCCGGCTGCATGCGCGCCATGGACTGTCCGGCCACGATGAGCGAGACGAGGCTGCCGCCGAACGCGACCATGAGCGCCATCGCCATCAGCAGTTCGACGAGGCTGAATCCGACGCTGGCCCCCTTCACGGTACGGCCTCGCAGACGATGGCGATCTGGGCGTCGCCGCTGCCAGCGATGCTGGCCCGCACCACCACGGCGATGGCGCGCCCCTCGTAACCAGGCACGGTTGATACCTGCCAGCGGCGCACGCATGACACGCCGCCCTCGACGGTCGCGTCGGCGAACCCGGCGGCCTCCCGGTCCAGCGCGTCCGGCGGAGACAGCGCCAGCGGTCCCGCGGCGGCCCCCGCGCACAGCTCGTCGGCCTTGCGCGCCGCCGCGAGCGACAACGAGAGCTGCTGCCGTGCGGAGACGTTGTGCCGAATCGCCAGCGCGAAGAGCTGTGCGCTCCCGAGCGCGACCACCACCAGCAGGCTCGTCGCTATCGTCACCTCGAGCAGGGTGAAACCACCGGCCATCGCGGCGTCATGCTTCGCGAACACAGGCACCTCGCACAAGCAGGCGAGTGCAACCGAGGGTCCAGCGGGAAGTCGAACGAATCAGCGCCAGGGGCCGCAGCTGTCTCGCGATCGTGGCAGACGTTGATCGGTTGGACCGGGCGGGTGTGCGCACAAACTGCGCCGCGTCAATCCGGGTGGCCGCGGTGGCGGTCAGGCGTGAGAATCGTTCATCAGCGGCAGCGACACGACGAAACGCGCCCCTCCACCTGGCTCCGACTGCACGGTTACGCGGCCATTGTGCGTCACGATGATCTTCTGCACCAGCGCCAGGCCGAGACCGGTGCCGCGGGCGCGCGTGGTCACAAACGGCATGAAGATCCGCCCCGCCACCGCGGGCGCCACCCCGGGTCCGTTGTCGATCACGGTGATCCGCACGACCCGCAGCGGCCGGTCCGGCACGCTCTCGATCGTAATCTGCGGGACGGCGCCGGCCTCGGTGCAGGCTTCAAGCGCGTTCCGGCAGAGATTGCTGAAGGCCTGCCGCAGGAGGACCTCGTCGCCCAGCACCGGCACGAATTCTCCCTGGACGGTGACCGTGCCGCCACGGGAGACCGCGTCGGCGCGAATCTCCTCCGCGGCGCGCTCGGCGATGCTCAGGGTTCCCACCGTGGTCAGCACCACGTCGGCCGGCCTGGCGAAGTTGAGGAAATTGCGGACGACCGCCCCGAGCGTGTCGGTCTCGTCGCGGATGCCGAGCACGTAGGGCCGCGAATCCGCCGGCAGGCGATCCAGATCGAGCAAGCGCGCGTAGCCATGAATGGTCGCCAGGCCGTTGCGGAATTCGTGGGCGATGCCGGCGGTCAGCTCCCCGACCTGCGCCAGGCTGTCCTTCAGGCGCAGCTGCTCCTCGAGCTCGACGACGTCGGTCAGGTCGCTGAACAGGCAGATCGCCCGGTTGGAGGTGCCGGGATCCGGGCCAATCGGCGAGACCGTCACCCCGAGATGCGTGGTGCGATGGTCGCGCGTGATGCGCACGGTGCGGCGCCGCACCGGTTGGCCGCTGGCCAGGCACTCCTCGATTACTTCCGCGAGAGGGGCCGCACCCAGCAGCACGTCCGACACGTCGCCGGACCAGTCCGCCTCGGGCATGCCAAGCAGACGCCGGCCTGCCGGATTGAGCGACTTGACGCGGTGGTCGTCACCGACCACCAGGAGCCCGGAGGTCAGGCTCGCGATGATTTCGTCGCTCAACCGCTCCGAGGCTTCCGCGCGGGCCGCCATCGCCTGCTCACGGACCCGCAGGCGCGCCAGCGCCTCCTCCATGGCCGACGTCATGAGGGCGGTTTCGGCGCCCGCCTCTCCGCCACCGCGCGACATCTGGCGCGCCGCCGAGAACAGACGCAGCACCGTGAAGGCCAGGCCGGCGATGACGATGCCGAGCGTCGCGGTCAGCACGAAGAGGATGAACGATGTCTTGGGCATTGGGTTACATCGTCGCCAGGTACCACGTCACGAGACGGTCGCCGTAGAGGCTGGCGACCAACGCGGCGAACGCCAGCATGGTACCGAATGGCACGCGGGTGGCCATGTCGGCGCGCCGGCTCGCGACCAGCGCGACGCCGACCAGGCCGCCGATCATCGACGCCAGCACGAACGTCAGCACGACGAGCTTCAGGCCCAGGAATGCGCCCACCATTGCGAGCATCTTGACGTCACCGAAGCCCATGGCCTCGACCTTGCGAAGCCGGTACCACCCTTCGGCGATGGCCCACAGCAGTCCCCCGCCCAGCGCCATCCCGGCCAGCGACAGCAGCCAGCCCGGGGGAAGCACGACGCTGCACAGCAGGCCGATCACGATCCCGGGCAGCGTGATGACGTTCGGCAGGATCTGGTATTCCAGGTCGATCGCGAAGAGCACGATCAGCGCGCAGGCGAACGCCAGTCGAACCGGCAACAGCGGGGTCGGCCCGAATACCGGCCAGTGGAGCAGGAAGACCGCGCAGGTCAGCGCCTCGACAATCGGATACCGCGGGGAGATGGAGACGCGGCAGTAGCGGCACCGGCCGCGGAGCGCGAGGTAGCTGGCGACCGGGATGTTGTCGGACCACGACAGCGCATGCGCGCAGGCCGGGCACCGTGACGCCGGAAAGACGATGGAGGTACCGATCGGCAGCCGATGGACGCAGACGTTGAGAAAGCTGCCGACGCACAAGCCGCCCAGCGCGAGCGCGATCTCGGCGAAGCCCGGGGGGAACAGCATCAGCGCGGCGCCTGGATCTGCCCGGGCAGCGGAAACAGCTTCGATTCGCGGGCCACGGTGACCGTGCCCGTCGCCGGGTCGAGCGCGAACGGCGTGCCGGCGGAATCGAGCGGGATGCCGGGCAGCAGTCCCGCACCGACGAGGGCCGGCCACGTCGCCGGCTGGCCGGGGTTGCTGCGAGCACGGAACGTCGCCACGCGCGACTGCAGCGACTCGATCGCGTCCATGGCATCGAGCTGGGCGAGGCGAAGTTGCGCGGAGTCGCGCAGCCAGGGCTCTTCCGACGCTGACAGCTGCTGCCACAGTGCGCGCGAGGCGGCGCGGTGCCCGCCTTCTGCCAGCGTCACCGCCGCGAGCGGTCGCAGCCACGTCGGGGCGCCGGGCATGTCGGAGGCGCGCTGAAAGGCGGCGGCGGCGGCCGTGTAGTCGCGCAGATACCAGTAGTAGACGAAGCCCAGGTCCATCAGGTACTGCCACTTCGTCGGCTGTGCCGCCAGCCCCTTTTGCAGCAGCGCCACCGCGAGATCGGGCCGGCCGGGGCCGCCCGGGTAGGCCTCTCCGAGGTAGATGGCGCCGAAGCGGTAGGCGATGCTGAAGAAGGGATCGAGGGTGGTGGCCTGATCCAGCAAGGGATACAGCAGCGCGTAGGTCCGAACGTGCGCGGGCGGCGCCAGGCGCTCCTCGCCGAAGTGCTGCAGCGCGCGGATCCAGTAGAGGTCGGCGGCGACGCCGTCGTAGTCGAGGACGAGCCGTTTCACCACCGAGGGGGACCGGACGTACAACAGCCCGGGCCGCTCGACCACCGGCGCGGGCCAGCGATCCTGGGCGGCGTGGAGGATCACCGCTCCCGCGAGGCAGACGACCGCGGCCGCGCCCGCCGCCCCGCGGCCTGCCCTGAGGGACGCCGAAGGGCGTGTCCCGAGCGGCGTCGAGGGGCTCACTTGAAGTCTCTCCTCGAAAAGATCATCACCGCGCCGAACAGCAGCGCCGCGATATACAGCACGGCGTAGGCCGCCGTCGACGCCATGTAGGCGCCGCTGACGGGGACGCCGTGGACCACCGCGAGCTTGATGTCGAACTTCGCGAAGTCCGGCAGGATGTAATAGCACGCCTTGGCGACGGCGATCGCGGCGGGGGAATCGACGAGCAGGTCGAAACGCTTGAGATCGGCGTTGAACTGGCCGGCGACATACACGCCGATGGTGAAGACCGCCGACAGCATCGGGCTCGAGTAGGTCGAGAAGAACACCGCGACGGCCGTCACGACCGCGAGGCTCAGGTAGATCAGCGCCACGGCCTTGAGCAGCGCCGGATCCATCGCCGGGGCGTCCCAGCCGGCCTGGACCTGCGGCGCCACGCCGCGAGACAGGAAGAACAGCACCGCATACACCGCGAGGGTCATCACCGCCATGTTCGCGAGCAGCGTCAGCAGCAGGCCGCAGTACTTGCCGACCACGAACTCGGCGCGCCGGATCGGCTTGGCGAACAGCGGATACGCGCTGCGGCGATCGACTTCCTTCGACACCAGGCTGATGCCGACGAAAATCGCGATGAAGAG
>JBKJRJ010000418.1:0-2583 GCA_046594705.1 Vicinamibacterales bacterium | reverse complement strand
GGCGGGCCAGTCGGTGCGGATGGCGCGTTCGGTGTAGTGGCCATCGCGTTTCGGGCCCCGGAAGTCCGGCCAGAGTCCCGCCGGAACCGCCGTGGTCACGGCGGCCGCGATCGCCGGAACCGTGCCGCTGCCCGTAGGCGTTGGGGCAGCCGGAAGGGGCGCGGCGGGCGCAGGCGCAGGCGCCACACCCGGCTCGACCCGCTGCGCGTTACGGTGCCGGGCGATCCGTTCCGCGCGCGCCGCCTGCGACTCGACGAACCGCAGGTGGACACCGCCGCCGCCGTCGAGCACGACCCGAAGACCGAACAGATAGAGGACGGCGCCCGTGATCACGAGGAGCGCCGCGAGGAACGCCGCAGCTTTCAGGAAACGTCGCAACATGGCGAGAGCAGTCTATCGCGTCGTAACGGGCCGATCACTCGCGACCTCCGCCCTGTCACAAATAGCGGCGGACCGCCAGCAGCGCCAATGCGACGAGGAAACCGAGGGATGCGCGATACTCCTTGTTGCGCAACGCGCGCTCGAAGCTGAACCGCCTCGCGCCGGGCGCCGCGGTCCCCTCGCGGTACGCCGGATAGTGACCGCCGAATTTGTCGGTCAGGTGCGCCTCTTCCGAACGCACGGCCGCGGTGACCGTGACCGCAAGATAGGCGAACACCAGCACCGCGACGGCAATACTGTTCGCCGCGATCGCGAGGCCCACGCCCATGATCGTCGAACCCGTATACAGCGGATGGCGGGTGATCGCATACGGGCCGGTGTTGGTGACTTCCCTGCCCTTCTCGAGATGCCCCGCGGCCCAGATCCGCACCGCTTCGCCGATGGCGCCGACCACCACGCCAATCGCCAGTGAGCGCAGCGTCGGCTGGGCGAGCCACAGCGCCAGCAGCCCGAAGGCATAACCAAGCGCCACGCGCCGCCGTGCGAGCCGGCGCACCAGGTCAGCCACCGGGCTCTCCTTCCGCCTTCTGGCGGACTCCACGAGCGGATGCCAGCCGGCGCTGGACCGCCGCGCAGACTTCGGCCGCCATCACCTCTCCGAGGCACCACGTGGGCTGATGGCAGCGGCGATCGTAGTGGCAGCCGCAGCGCTCGAACCGCGACACGGTCAGGTCGTCCGCGGCATAGGGGCCGTTGCGGTCGGGGTCGGTCGGCCCGAACAGGCTGACGGTCGGCGTGCCGACCGCGGTCGCGATGTGGAGCGGACCGGTGTCGCCCGACACGACAAGAGCGGCGGCGCGCGACAGCGCGACGAGATCGGCGATGGCGGTCGCCGGGGCGGCCATCGCGGTCGAGGACGAGGCGGCGATCACCTGGTCGGCGAGCGCCTGCTCTCCAGGTCCCCACAGCACAACAGGCGTCAAGCCGCAGGCGTCGTGAAGGAACGCCGCCAGCTCGCCGAAGCGTTCGGGCGGCCAGCGCTTGTTCGGCCAGGCGGCGCCGGGATTGATCAAGGCGAAGCCGCGACCCGGCGGGAGCCCGCCGCGCAGTTCCTCGAGCGCCCTCGACGGCACCTCCGCCAGGGGGAATCGGATGTCCTCGTCGTCCACCCCGAGCGCGCGCAGCAGCCGCAGGTTCTTGCGAATGACGTGGCCGCCCTCGGCCTCGTGGGCATCGGAATAAAACGGCCGCGCCGCCTTCTCGCGCAGGTGCCAGATGGAAAACCCGATCACGCGGTTGGCACCCGACGCCCGCGCCAGCACGGCCGACTTCATCAGGCCCTGCAGATCGATGGCGACGTCGTAGGCGGTGAGGCGCAGCGTCCGCAGCGCCGCGGTCCATCCGGCGAAGGTCGGGCTCTCCAACGGAACCGCGCGATCGATGGCGGTGACCAGGCTGACGATATCGCGGTGTTTGGCGTCGACCAGCCAGTCGATCACGGCGGCGGGAAAGGCCTTGCGGAGCGCCGCGGCCGCCGGCACGGCGTGGATCACATCCCCCAGGGCGCCGAGCCGGACGATGAGGATATTCATTGCGGTCCGGGTCCGCCCGCTCGCCGTATACGCGCCAGCAAATCGCGCGTCGAGTGATCCTTGGGGTCGCCGACGATGGCAATGCGCCCGCCGTAGCCGCGGACGGTCTCGCGCTCCGGCACGCTGTCCACGGTGTAGTCGGTGCCCTTGCAGTGGACGTCCGGCTTCAACGCCAGCAGCAGCGGCGTGACGGTCGGTTCGGGAAAAATGACGACGTAGTCCACGCCGCGCAGCGCCGCGACGAGCTCCGCGCGATCGTGCTCGGAGAGCAGCGGCCGGTTGGGGCCTTTGAGCAACGCGACGGAGCGGTCGTCGTTGAGCGCGACCACCAGTCGATCCGCCTCGCGTGCCGCGGCCTGGAGGTAGCGGACGTGGCCGACGTGCAGCAGGTCGAAGCAGCCGTTGGCGAAGGCCACCGAGCGCCCGGCGGCGCGATCGGCCTCGACCTGGGCCACCAGCGCGTCGCGGGAGAGGACGCGTCCCACCGTCAGCGGCCCGGGGCGCGGCCGACCGCGCCGCCGCTGATCGCGTAACGCAGCTCGCTCGACCTGACGGTGGCGGTGCCGCGCTTCATGACGACGATGCCGGCCGCGTGGTTGGCGAGCCGCGC
>JBKJRJ010000398.1:0-2773 GCA_046594705.1 Vicinamibacterales bacterium | reverse complement strand
TCGTCGTACTCGAGGAGGTGCTTGCGGACGGAGAAGTTCTGCGCCTCGACCTGCTTCTGGGCGCGTTCGATCGCCTTGGTCACCATCTTGTGCTCGATCGGGACGCCATCCTCCATGCCGAGGCGCTGCATCAGGCCCGAGATGCGATCGGAGCCGAAGATGCGCATCAGGTCGTCTTCGAGCGACAGGTAGAAGCGCGAGGAACCGGGATCCCCCTGGCGGCCGGCGCGGCCGCGCAACTGGTTGTCGATGCGCCGCGCCTCGTGGCGCTCGGTCGCGATGATGTGCAGCCCGCCCAGCGCGACGACCTCGTCGTGCTCGACGTCCGTGCCCTGCTTGTAGGCGGCGAACAGGCGCTCGTACTCCGGGCGCTGCACGCGGTAGAAGCTGTCGAGGTGGTAGAAATAGACGAAGTCCGCGTCGTCCACGAACTTCTCCTGACCCTTGGGCAGCCGTTCGACGATCTTGTCGGCGAGCGCCTGCTGGCGGGCCATGAACTCGGGGTTGCCGCCGAGCAGGATGTCGGTGCCGCGGCCCGCCATGTTGGTGGCGATCGTCACGGTGTCTTTGCGGCCCGCCTGCGCGACGATCTCCGCTTCCTGCGCGTGGAACTTGGCGTTCAGGACGACGTGCCTGATGCCGCGCAGCTTGAGCAGCTTCGACAGCCGCTCCGACTTCTCGATCGAGACGGTGCCGACGAGTGCCGGGCGGCCGAGCTTCTGCTGCTCGATGATGTCGAGCACGATCGCGTCGTACTTCTCCTTCTCGGTGCGGTAGACGCTGTCCGGCTGCTCGACCCGCCTGAGCACGCGGTTGGGCGGGATGACCATCACGTCGAGCTTGTAGATGCTGGCGAATTCCTGCGCCTCCGTGTCGGCGGTCCCGGTCATGCCCGAGAGCTTCTTGTACTTGCGGAAGTAGTTCTGGAAGGTGACCGTGGCGAGCGTCTGGTTCTCGCGCTCGATCTTCACCTCCGGATGGTTGCTGTTGTGCTCCTTGGCTTCCACCGCCTGGTGGAGGCCGTCGCTCCAGCGCCGGCCGGGCATCAGGCGCCCGGTGAACTCGTCCACGATCACGACCGCGCCGTCCTTCACCATGTATTCCACGTCGAGGTGGAACAACGCATGCGCGCGGAGCGCCTGGTTGATGTGGTGGAGGACCTTCATGTTCTGCGGGTCGTACAGCCCGTCGGTCCCGGGCTCGAGGTGGTGGTCGAGCAGCTTCTCGGCCTTGGCCATCCCGCTCTCGGTCAGCGTCACGGTCTTGTGCTTCTCGTCGACGATGTAGTCGCCGGTCTTCTCGAGCTCTTCGCGGTCTTCAGCCTTGACGTCGCCGCGCGTCACGCGTCCCTTGGAGAGGCGCGGGACGATATGGTCCACCTCGTAGTAGAGGTCGGTCGATTCCTCGGCCGGACCCGAGATGATGAGCGGGGTCCGCGCTTCGTCGATCAGGATGGAGTCGACTTCGTCCACGATGGCGAAGTTGTGGCCGCGCTGCACGTAATGCACGAGGTCGAACTTCATGTTGTCGCGGAGGTAGTCGAACCCGAACTCGTTGTTGGTGCCGTAGGTGATGTCGGCCGCATAGGCGACCTGTCGCTCGCCGTCGTTGAGGTCGTGCTGGATGACGCCGACCGTCATCCCCAGGAAGCGGTAGATGCGTCCCATCCACTCCGAGTCGCGCCGCGCCAGGTAGTCGTTGACGGTGACGACGTGGACGCCCTGGCCGGCCAGCGCGTTCAGGTACGCCGGCAGCGTCGCGACGAGCGTCTTGCCCTCACCGGTCTTCATTTCCGCGATCTTGCCGCGGTGGAGGACCATGCCGCCGATCAGCTGGACGTCGAAGTGCCGCATGTTCAGCACGCGGCGGCCGGCTTCGCGGACGACCGCGAACGCCTCCGGCAGCACGTCGTCCAGGGTCTCGCCGTTGGCGAGGCGGGCGCGGAATTCACCGGTTTTGTCGCGCAGCTGCGAGTCGGACAGTGCCGTGATGGCCGCGTCGTGGAGGTTGACTTCGATGACCAGGGGGGCGAGGCGCTTGAGATCGCGCTCGTTGGCGGTGCCGAAGACTTTCGCGAGCGCTTTATCGATGATCATCGGATGGGTATCCGACGATTGTACCCCAAAAGGCGGGGCTACCTGGCGAGAAGGGCCATCGGGTCGGTCAGGCGGCCGTTCATCCAGATCTCGTAGTGCAGATGCGCCGCCGTCGAACGGCCGGTGGAGCCGACGTAGCCGATTATGTCGCCGCGCGTGACGTGTTGGGACGCGACAACCCCGACGCGGGACATGTGGCCGTATTTAGTCACGATGCCGTAGCCGTGATCGAGCGTCACCATGTTGCCGTAGGCCCCGTTGGGCCCGGCGGTGCTGACGGTGGCGTCGCCGGTGGCGAGGATGGGCTGGCCATAATCGGCAGAGATGTCGAGGCCCGGATGGAAGTCGGCGCCGTGCGTAAACGGATCCTTGCGGGTGCCATAGCTGGAGGTGAGCCACCCGGCGACCGGCCAGACCGACGGGGTCGCGGCCGCGAGCGCGTAGCGGCGCTCGACGCTGTCGCGCACCGAATCGAGGCGGCTGCCGATCACACCGAGCAGGTCGCTCAGCACGCCAAGCGCGGCATCCGTCGAGCCGGCCCCGACGAGCGGCGCGAGCGCGGCCCGGCTGGCCCCGCCCATCGCGCGCGACCTGACGATGGCGGGCAGCTTGGCCATCGCCAGGGCAGCGGCCGGATCCACGGTGGCCCGTTCGCCGAGCTGATCGACGGCGGTCTG
>JBKJRJ010000055.1:0-7006 GCA_046594705.1 Vicinamibacterales bacterium | reverse complement strand
GTAGTCGGCGCCCCACGGAAGCTGCTCGAGCTCGAGCCTCCGGCCGAACACCTCGCCGACGCGCGTCAACACCTTCACGGCTTCCGCGGTGACTTCCTTGCCGATGCCGTCGCCGGGAATGACGGCTATTCGCACAATTCCAGACCCATCGCCATTCCCATTCCACCTGACACACAGAGCGTGGCGAGCCCGCGCCGGGCCTTTCGCCGCATCATCTCGTAGAGCAGCGTCACGACAATCCTCGTGCCGGTGCACCCGATCGGATGGCCCAGGGCGATGGCGCCGCCGTTCACGTTGAGCTTCGCCATGGGAATCGGCAGATCCTTCAGCACGGCCAGGACCTGCGCGGCGAAGGCCTCGTTCAGCTCGACGAGATCGAAATCGGCGAGCGACAGACCCGTTTTCTCCAGCAGCTTCCCCACCGCCGGCACGGGACCGATGCCCATGAGTCGCGGATCGACCCCTGCGCTCGCCCAACCGATGACGCGGGCGAGCGGCTTCACACCCTGGGTCTTCGCGACCGCGGCGCTCATGATCACCACGGCGGCACCGCCATCGGTGACTCCGGAGGCAGCCCCGGCGGTGATGATCCCGGGCGCGCCCGCCACCTCGCCGAAAGCCAACGGGAGTTTTCGCAGGCTTTCGATTGTCGTCCCCGCGCGCGGGTGCTCGTCGACGGTCAGGGTCTGTGGTTTGCCCTTCGCGTCGGTGAAGGTGACCGGCGTGATTTCATCGATGAACCGGCCGGTGGCGATGGCGCGCTCGGCGCGCTGCTGCGACTGGAGCGCGTAGGCGTCGGACGCCTCGCGGGTGATGCCGTACTGCCGCGCCAGCAGCTCGACGGTCTCGCCCATGATCATGCCGCACACCGAGCAGATGAAGCCGTCGCGATACATGGCATCGACGAGGGTGAAGTTCCCCATCTTGTGCCCCCACCGCGCGTCTTCAGCATCGATCAAGTACGGCATCCTGCTCATCGATTCGACGCCGCCCGCCAGGATGACGTCGGCGTCACCGAGCATGATTGATTGCGCGCCGGTGGCGATCGTCTGCATGCCGGACGCGCACGCCTTGTTGATCGTCTGCGCGGGAACTGAGTCGGGAACGCCGGCGCGAATGCCGATCTGCCGCGCCGGATTGGGACCGGATCCCGCCTGGCGGCCGTGTCCGATCAGCACTTCGTCGATGGCGTCCGGCGCGATGCCAGCGCGGGCCATCGCGGCCGTTGCCGCGGCCGCGCCGAGCTCGGAGGGATGGACGTTTCTGAGGGATCCGCCATATCGGCCGATGGGCGTCCGCGCGGCGCCGACAATGACGACCTCGGGGCGGAGCATAACCCTCCAATTGTATCGAACTTCGAGCGACGGGTCGGCGGTCATCGCGGCGAAATCGGCGGGCCACGCGGCGCGCGCGCGAGACGGCCCGCCGCAGCGGCGCGCCAGGGTCGCTCGGCGCGATCGAAGCGCGCAGGATCTGATCGGCGAGCGCCGCGTCCGGCCACGCGCATGCCCACAGGTATCGCCCGACCGGCGTCGGATGCTGGAGCAGCGGCGGACTGTTGCTCAGGATGGAAAGCGTGACACAGCTAAGCGCTGGATCCAACCCACCGTAGACATCCCATCCAAATATCAGGATTACGTGGGAAAACTTCGGTGATGGGTTGACGAAATCTCAATAAAGAGGGCTGATCAGAGGCTATGCCGGGACGGGTACGGCACGTGCTGTAGCATTGTGGTCCGAGGACTGGCCATCCGGGTAAGTGCGTTGCCCGGCCGGTCCCGGTTTCTCATAGTCATCAGGAGGATGGATTCATGCGTTTGAAGACTTTCGCGGCATTGCTCGCGATAACGCTGGTGGCGTGGCCGCTAGCGGCCCAGGAACAGCGCGGCTTGATTGAAGGCCAGGTCAAGGACAGTTCGGGAGCCGTGATACCGGGGGCAACCGTCACCGTAAAAGGGGTGACCTCGCCGGCGGGCACGACGGCCGTTTCCGACGCTGAGGGCTATTACCGGTTTCCGGGCCTGCCGCCGGGGCGGTATGACGTCACGGCTCAACTGCAGGGGTTCACGACCGGCACCACCCCCGCGGTCGATGTCAGCCTCGGCCAGATCAAGAAGGTCGATTTCGCATTGTCGATTAGTGGGGTCGCCGAGACCGTGCAGGTCTCAGCCGAGTCGCCGCTGATCGATGTCAAGCAGAACGCTGCTTTCGCGAACATCTCCAAGGCATTCATCGAGAAGATTCCCAAAGGCCGTGACTTCACCAGTGTCGTCACCGTGGCGCCGGGAGCGAATTTCGAGTCAAAAGCCGGCGGCATTTCCATCGACGGCGCGTCGGGCGCGGAAAACGTCTTCGTCGTCGATGGCATCAACACCACCGCCATCCGGACCGGACAGTCGGGCAAGGGTCTGATCACCGACTTTGTCGAAGAAATCCAGGTGAAGTCGTCCGGCTACAACGCGGAGTTCGGCGGAGCGATGGGGGGCGTCATCAGCGTCATCACGAAGAGTGGCGCGAACAACTTCCATGGCGACTTCGGCACCTACTACAGCAACAACAATCTGAACGGCAAGGTTCGTCCGACGCTCAGGCTGAACCCGAGCAACACGACCATCGCGGAATACGCCAACTACCCGGACGACGACCTGACGCGCTGGGAACCGGGTGGCACGCTGGGCGGACCGCTCTTCCAGAACAAGGCGTGGTTTTTCACGGGGTACATGCCGTCGCTGCAGACGATTAAGCGGACGGCACCGTTCAACGCCAACAAGACCTCTTCCACCAAGGAGCGGACCGACGACACGCACAACTTCACGGCGAACGTGAATGCGCAGATCTCGAACGCGCTGCGGGGCAAGTTCGCGGTGAACCTGGACAACTACAAGCGTGTCGGACTGCTGCACAATCAGGACGGCACGAGCAATCCCGCCGCGTTGTTCAATATCGACTTGAAGCAGCCCGGTGCGACCTATTCAGGCCAGATGGATTACGTCGCCGGGAAGTTTTACGTGTCGACCCGCGCGGGCTACTTCCGTTACGACTCGGAGAACGCCGGCGTTCCGACGGACACCCGCTATATCCACCAGCGGTCGTCCATCAACTTCCCGGGGGTCCCCACGGATCTCCAGCGGCAGCAGGGATTCCTGAATATTCTGACGAATTCGTCGATTACCCGGGATCTCTACACGCGCACGGGCGTGAACTTCGACGTGAGCTACTTCGCCAAACTGGCGGGGCAGCATACCTTCAAGGCCGGCGTCCAACTCGACCGGTATGCGAACGATGTGCTCTCGGGCGAGCAGGCGCCGAACGTCAGCATCTACTTCGGCGACACCTACTCGGCCAACGACGGAACCTTCAACAAGGGCGCGTTTGGGTACTACTCGTATCGACAGTTCCAGACGACCGGCAGCGTCAATAGTTCGGGCATTGGCCTGTATGTGCAGGATGCGTGGTCGGTGGGCGACAGGCTGACCATCAACGCCGGACTCCGCACGGAGCGCGAGCGCGTCCCGGCCTTCCGGACGGATCTCGGCGGCGCGAAATACCCGATCGATTTCTCGTTCGGTGAGAAGCTCGCGCCGAGGTTGGGCTTTGCCTACGACGTCGCGGGCGATGGCAAATGGAAGGTCTACAGTTCCTGGGGCCTGTTCTACGACATCATGAAGCTCGAACTGTCACGCGGCGCGTTCGGCGGCGAAAAGTGGGTCGAGCGCTACTACACCCTCGACACGCCGAACTGGCCCACGCTCGGCGCCAACAACACCTTCCCGGGACGGTTCATCGAGGAGGTCGACTTCCGCCACACCGGCAGCCAGCCGGGCGACTGCGCCACTCCGGCGAAGCCAAATGCCAACTGTATCGATCCGGACCTGAAGCCATCACGGCAGCGGGAATTCACGGTCGGCCTCGACCACGAATTCGGCCGGCGGACCTCAGCGGGCGTGCGCTATGTTCGCAAGGGGATCGACTACACCATCGACGACGTCGGCGTCATCGTGCCTGGCGTGGGCGAGGTCTACTTCTACGCCAACCCGGGTTTCGGGCTGGCCGAACGCACCATTGGCCCCCAGTACCCCGCGCAGCCGAAGGCGAAGCGGGATTACGATGGCCTGGAGTTCCGCGCGAAGCACAGCATGAACCGGCTGCAGCTGAATAGCAGCTATCTGCTGAGCCGTCTCTACGGCAACTTCTCGGGTCTGGCCAGCTCTGACGAGAACGGCCGCTCGAGCCCCAACGTGAACCGCTTCTTCGACGGCATCTACATGTCCTTCGATGAGAAGGGGAACGCCACCTACGGCCGGCTGGGAACGGACCGTCCGCACCAGTTCAAGGTACAGGCGATCTACGACCTGCCGTGGGGCACGACGCTGGCGGCCAATCAATACGTCGCGACCGGCACGCCAATCTCGCGTCAGGTCAGCAATTTCGGCCTGCCGTTCTTCTACCGTGGCCGTGGCAGCGAAGGGCGCACCCCGGCATACTCGCAGACCGACATGTATCTGCAGCACGAGGTTCGACTCGGCGGCCAGAAGCTGCAGTTCGGTCTCAACGTCCTGAACCTGTTCGATCAGAAGACGGTCACGGACATCTTCAATTCCGAGCTGCGCCAGAGCGTGAGCATCTCGGACGCGGCCTTCTTCGCGCCCGGGGGTTTCGATACGCAGTCGTTCATTACTGCGCAGAACCGGATACGTGATGCGCGCTTCCTGAAGGAGAGCGGATACCAGGGCCGCCGGGCGATCCGGATCGGCATGAAGTACCTGTTCTAAAGCGTTCCGGCCCTCAGCCGGCACGTGGCCCCGCGAGCTTCGGCTCGCGGGGCTTTTTCGATCCCGCCCTTGAGGGGAACGTTTATGCAGACGCGCCTCACCTCGCTGGTCCTCGCCGTATTTCTGGTCCTGCCCGCCGCGCTCGCGGCCTCACAAAGACAAGCCATCCGCGATCGTGCGATGCCGCCATACCAAGCGGGTCTCATTTTCATGCAGTCGGAGCAGTGGGAAGAGGCCAAGCAATCCTTCCGCACGGCGATTGACACCGACGCCACTTTCGAAATGGCGCATTACATGCTGGGCCGCGTGCACCTGGCGCAGAAACAGTTTCGCGATGCCATTGCCGCGCTTTCGCGGGCCCGCGACCTGTATCGCTCCGTCGCCGGCAGAGCGTTTTCTGACATGAACGACCAGCAGTTGTCGCGGCGCGATCGGATCGCCGAGATCGACGAAGCGATTCGCGAGCTGCAGATGAAGCCACAGACGAACCGGGTTCAGGAGCAACTCCGCCAATTGAACGATTCGAAGCGCCAGGTCGAGGATGCGAAGCAGCGCGCCGGCAATGTCTCGCTGAAAACGACGGTTCCGGCCCACGTCACACTGTCCTTGGGCAGCGCGTATTTCCGGCTGAACGATCTCACCGAGGCGGAAAAGGCATACAAGGAATCGCTGGACGCGGACTCTAAACAGGGCGAAACGCACAATAACCTCGCCGTGGTCTATCTGATGACCGGCCGCTATCGCGAGGCTGAAGCGGCGGTGAGAGCCGCGGAGCAAGCGGGCTACCGGGTGAGCCCGGCCCTCAAGGACAACATCAAACAGAAGAGCTCGGGACGCTAGTCAACTCGAAGCGACGTCACACGATGTGCGGTCGGACCGTCTTCACGACCATGCGCGCCGCCTCGCGCGCCGCCTGCGCGTCGTCGCGCTTGTAGAACGCCGACGGCGTGAAATCCTCGGCGCCGTAGAAGGCCAGCTCGCGGTCGCGGCGCAGCCGGCGGGAGGCTTCCGCGAGGCGATCCAGATCCGTGTCCAGCGCCGCCGGCATCCGCCCCCGCTCGGCCAGCAGGACTTCGCCGACATCGTGAATGCGCGGCGGATCGATCCCGGCGCTCCGCAGCAGCGCCTTCAACGCGAGCTCGACGACCTCCTGCGACTCGCGGACGACATCCGCCCAGCTCTCGGCGCCAAACAGGACGTCGAGCGCCAGCAGTCGCGCCTCGGCGCGGCGCACATAGTCGAGCGCCAGATCGCGATTGCGCATCAGGCCGCGACCCAGTACGGCTGGCCGTGCGCGATCCGCCGCACCAACCGGCCCGCCGCGATGTCGCGGCGGACCTGCGCCAGCACCGACGACAGCCGCAGCCCCGATTCGAAAAGAATCACACCGTCCACCGCGGCCTCGGCCCAGACCCCGCTCGCCTGACCAGCAGGCGGGAGATGGACGAAGTGCGGATCGACCGGACGACCCTGCCAGGCGATCGCCTCCGCATCCCACTGCCTGTACAGGTCCCTGGTCAGCGGCCGTGCCACCTCGAGCACCACCAGCACGTCAACGTCGGAACCCGGCCCGGCGTCGCCGCGCGCCCACGAGCCGAAGACGATCACTCCAACGAGCGACCCGGCGCCGACCGCCATCGCGCGGTCCGCCAGCGCCGCAGCCGACGGCTGGGAGGCCAGCCCCGCACCCACGGTGAGCCGCCGGACGCAGTATTCGTTGAGGGAAATCGATTCGGCACCCGCGGCGCGCTTCAGCGTACGATGCAACGTTGCCGGCAGCCGAAGCAGAAGGCGGGCGCAGTCGGAACTCGTGATATCACCCATATTTGATGAATGATATCACGAGCACTCGGCGTCAGGCCCCGACTTCCACCTCGCCCAGCAGCCGGTCGAGGTCGGTTGCGGTAAAAGGCTTGGTCAGGACCGGCATCTCGCCGAACTGGAGCGCCGCTTCCTCGAGGGCGCCGATGTCGCCGGTCACGAAGACGAAGCGGCGGCCGAGCCCCGGCTGCGTCGCGCGCAGGTGGCGAAGACACTCACCGCCGTTGCCGTCGCCGAGCCGCACGTCGCACAGGACCAGGTCCAGCTGCCGGCCCTCACTGAGCGTCTTCGCCTGGTCGCACGAGGCCGCTTCCAGAACGTCGTAATCCCGCCGCGCGAGCAAGCGCACCAGCAGCGCGCGAATCGGCTCTTCGTCCTCAATGACGAGCGCCGTCCGCCTCCCGCTTGCTGGC
>JBKJRJ010000045.1:0-2881 GCA_046594705.1 Vicinamibacterales bacterium | reverse complement strand
GAGTACCCGTACTTCGATCTGATGGGCCACCAGGTCTGGGGCGCGACCGCCATGATCCTGGGCGAGTTCATCTGCCTGTTGCAGACCGGCCCTTGACCAGCGGCGGCCGGCCTGGGGCGCGGCCCAGAGACCTAGTAAATGAACGGGATCAACTTCTTCACCCGTTTTTTGTACTCCCCATACTCGGGATACTTCTGCTTGAGGAGATACTCCTCGATGTGCATGCGCGTGAACGCGCCGGCGGTCACGGTCTCGGCCCACGCCAGCACCGGCCACGAAAAGTTATCGAGCGCGCCTGCCCAGACGAAATGGATGATCGCCGCGTAGATGGGGTGGCGGAGATAGGCGTAGGGGCCGGTGGTGACGAGACCGCCCGCGGTCGGATCGGCCGCGGCGTGGAAGCTGCGCCGGCCGAAGGTGATCCGCGCGGCGACCATCAGGATGAACATGGCCGCCTGGATGGCCATGACCCACGGCTGCTTCGCGAACAACGCGTTCGAGAAAAACAAACCGGTGATTCCCACAACCATCGCCGCGAAGGCAACGAGGGACAGCGCTCGAAGCATGCCGCAAGACTATCGCAGCTTGTCTGCGACTCGCACCGTGCGGCTGCGCAATATGGGTGGCCGGGCGGCGACATGGAGCGACCGATCCAACCGACAAACGACGATCCGCGCGATCCGGGCGAGCGTGCGGCCTACAATAGCTGCATGGTGATTTTTCGATCGACGCGTTTCATGGCCGTGGCCGCCGCGGCCGTCCTGGCGGCGGGTTGCGGCCGGACCGAACCGGCGCCGCCGCAGCCGGCCCCCGCGGCCACCTCAGCGGCGGCGCAACCTGCCGCGCCCGCGGCACTGCCGCCACCGGCGGTGCCGCTGGCCTCGCTGCCGAAGATTGACGGCGCCGCCATTCTGCAGACGACCAAGGTGCTGTCCGCCGACAAGTTCCAGGGCCGGGCCCCCGGTACGATCGGCGAGGAGTTCACGGTGGCCTACCTGGAAACACAGTTCAAGGACATCGGCCTCGCGCCGGGCAATCCGGACGGCAGCTACATCCAGAAGGTCCCGCTGGTCGGGATTACGGGATCCGAAACCAAACCGCTGACCTTTGTGAAAGGGTCACAAACCCTTCCGCTCAGGTGGAAGGACGAGGTCGTGGCCTGGTCCAAGCATGTGGCGGCCGGGGCTTCCGTCGCCGACTCGGACGTCGTCTTCGTCGGCTACGGAGTCGATGCGCCTGAGTTCAACTGGAACGACTTCAAGGACACCGACGTCAAGGGCAAGACCATCGTGGTACTCGTCAACGATCCGCCGGTGCCGGACCCCGCGAACGCGGCCGCCCTCGATCCGAAGACGTTCGGTGGCACAGCGATGACCTACTACGGCCGGTGGACCTACAAGTTCGAGCAAGGCGCACGGAAGGGCGCGGCGGCGATCCTGATCGTGCACGAGACCGCTCCCGCCGGCTACCCGTTCCCGGTCGTCCAGGGCAACCTCAACGAGAAGTTCGATCTGGTGGCGCCCGACAAGAACATGGGCAAGGCGAACATCGAAGGCTGGATCACGCTCGACGCCGCCAAACGGCTGTTCGCGCTCGCCGGACAGGACTACGATGCGTTGAAGAAGCAGGCCCTCACGCGCGAGTTCAAGCCCGTGCCGCTGGGCGTCAAGGCGTCGATGGCGATCGCCAACAAGCTGCGCACTATCGACTCGCGCAACGTGATTGCCAAACTCGAAGGCAGCGACCCCCTGCTCAAGGACCAGTACATCGTCTACTCCTCGCACTGGGACCACCTCGGTGTCGGCGCCCCCGTGAACGGCGACAAGATCTATAACGGCGCCCTCGACAATGCCACCGGGGTTGCGACGGTGCTCGAGATCGCCAAGGCGTTGAAGCGGACGCAGCCGCAGCCGAAACGTTCCTTTCTGTTCCTGATGGTGACGGCGGAAGAAAAGGGGCTGATCGGCTCCGAGTACTACTCCCTCAATCCGCTGTATCCGCTCGCGAAGACTGTTGCCAACATCAACATCGACGGCGTCAACCAGTGGGGCCGCACCAAGGACATTTCGGTCGTCGGCCTCGGTGCCTCAGAGCTGGACGACTACCTGCTGCAGGCCGCGCAGGAACAGGGACGGACGATCACGCCGGATGCCGAGCCGGAAAAAGGCTTCTACTACCGCTCGGATCATTTCAATTTCGCCAAACAGGGTGTTCCCGCCCTCGACCCGGATTCGGGCATCGACTACGTCGGCAAGTCGCCGGAATGGGGCAAAGCCCGGCGTGACGAGTACACCGCGAAGGACTACCACGCACCATCCGATCAGGTGAAGCCGGACTGGGACCTGGCCGGGGCGGTGGACGATGCCCACGTGCTGCTCGCGGTGGGTTACCGGGTGGCGAACGCCGACCGGATGCCGGAATGGCGCGCGGGCAACGAGTTCAAGGCCAAGCGCGACGCGATGTTGAAGAAATAGGAGTACAGAGTGCCATATCCAGAAATGCTGATCGCGCCGATGCGCGGAGAGATGACCGCGATGGGAGCGAGAGAACTGAAGACCGCGGCCGAGGTGGACGCGGCAGTGAAAGACACCGCCGGCACGCTGATGATCGTGGTGAACTCGGTGTGCGGATGCGCGGCCGGCAAGGCCCGGCCCGGCATCGCGCTGGCGATGCGGCACCGCGTGAAGCCGGACGTGCTGGCCACGGTTTTCGCCGGCGGCGACGTCGAAGCGACCGAGCGGGCGCGCAGTTACTTCACGGGCCACGCGCCGTCCTCCCCGTCGATCGGCATCCTCCGCGACGGTAAGCTGGTCTACATTCTCGAGCGCCGCGATATCGAGTCGCGGTCGGCGGAGATGATCGCCGCGGAGCTGACCCGCGC
>JBKJRJ010000020.1:0-3299 GCA_046594705.1 Vicinamibacterales bacterium | reverse complement strand
GAAGGTCTGCATCGCGTTGGTGATCTCCCCGAGCGGCAACCCGGCGCCAAGCGCGCGCTGACGGTCGATCGTCACCAGCAGCTGCGGGTCGTTGGCCGTGAACGGCGTGAACACGCCGCGCAGGAGCGGCGACTTCGCGGCCTCCCGCATGACGCCGTAGGCGCCGCCCGCCAGGGCGTTGATGTCGGTGCCGGTCTGGTCGAGCACTTGGAACTCGAAGCCGCCGAAGCGGCTCAAGCCGGGTATCGACGGCGGCGCGAAGGACACCACGATCGCCCCGGGGATGGCCATCAGCTTCGGCATCACGCGAGCCAGCACCGCGGAGGCTGAGTGGTCCGCCCCTTTGCGCTGATCGAATGGCTTCAGGCTGGAAAACACGATGCCCTGGTTCGGCGCCGCACCGCTGAAGCTGAAGCCCATCACCGCGAACACCCCGAGCACATCCGGATCGGCCATCAGGATCTTCTCGGCTTCGCGCGCGATCCCGCCGGTGTACTGCAGCGACGAACCGGCCGGGGCCTGCACCTGCGTCAGGAAGTAGCCCTGGTCCTCTTCCGGGACGAACGCGCGCGGAACCTTGCTGTTGACCCAGTAGGTCAGGCCCAGCGCCAGGAAGAAGACCACCACCAGCGCCCATCGCGACTGCATGCCGCGCTTCAGGAAGCGCACGTAGCTGTTGGTGCCCGCCGCGATGCCCTGTTCGAAGAACGCGAAAAACCGGTTCTTGCCGTGGTGCTCGCGATCGAGCAGCAGCGCCGCCAGCGCCGGGGTCAGTGTCACCGCGGTGAACGCGGACAGCGCCACGGAGAAGGCGATGGTCATCGCGAACTGGGCGTAGAGGCGGCCGGTCGTTCCGGGGAAGAAGGCGATCGGCACGAACACGGCGATCAGCACGAGCGCCGTGGCGATGACCGCCCCCAGCACCTCGCCCATGGCGTCGACGGCCGCTTTCCGCGCCGAGACCTTGAATTCCTGAATGTGCCGCTCGATGTTCTCGATCACCACGATCGCGTCGTCCACCACGATGCCGGTGGCGAGAATGATGCCGAACAGCGTCAGCGTGTTGATCGAGTAGCCCATCAGCTTGATGAACGCGAACGTGCCGATCAGCGAGACCGGGATCGTGAGGACCGGGATAATCGTGCTGCGCCAGGTCTGCAGGAACACGAAGATGACGATGACGACGAAGATGATGGCCTCGACCAGCGTGATCAGCACTTCGCGGATCGAGTCGTTGACCACCTGCGTGGTGTCGAGCGCGATCTGGTACTTCAGCCCGGGGGGGAAGTTCCGCTCCAGCCGGCCGAGTTCCGCCCGAACTTCCCGGGCGACGTCGAGCGCGTTGGCGGAGGGCAACTGGATGACGCCGAAACCAACGGCGTCGCGCGCCTGGAAGCGGAGCTCCGAGGCGTAGGTTTCCGCGCCGAGCTCGGCGTGTCCGACGTCTCTCAGATGGACCAGCGCCCCGTCACCGCCCGCCTTGAGAATGATGTTGTCGAAGTCCGGTGCGTCGGGCAGCCGCCCCTCCACCCGCACGCTGAGCTGGTACATCTGACCCTGGGGGGCCGGGGACTGGCCGATCGCGCCGGCGGCGACCTGCACGTTCTGCTCGCGCAGCGCGCTCGTGACGTCGGCAGCCGTGATCTGACGCGCCGCCAGCCGCTGCGGGTCGAGCCACAGGCGCATCGAGTACTTGCGCTCGCCGAAGATGGTGACGTCGGCCACGCCGGGCACGCGCTTGAGCGCGTCCTTGACGTAGACGTCGATGTAATTGCTCAGGAAGAGCGAGTCGTACTCCCCCTTTTCCGCGTAGACGCCGGCCGCCATCAGGAAGCTGTTGTTCTGCTTGTTGACAGTGACCCCGAGGGCGCGCACCTCGGTCGGCAGCCGGCCCAACGCCTGCGAGACCCGGTTCTGCACGTCGACCTGGGCGAGGTCCTGGTTGCGCGTGATGTCGAAGGTGACGGTGATGCTGGCGAACCCACTGTTGGTGCTCGACGAGGTCATGTAGAGCATGCCCTCGACGCCGTTGATGGCCTGCTCGAGCGGGGTGGTGACCGCGCTCTCGACTTCCTGCGCGTTGGCGCCGGTGTAGATGGCGTTGACGGAAATCTGCGGGGGTGCGAGCGCCGGGTACTGCGCGACCGGCATGGTCGGGATGGCGAGGGCGCCGGCCAGGATAATGATGAGCGAGCAGACCGATGCCAGGATCGGACGGTTGATAAAAGTATTGACGAACATGTACGGAAGCGGGCCCGACGGCCCGCGCTACTCGGCCCTCAGGGGTGAGCCGTCGCCGATTTTCTGGATGCCGCCGACAATCAGCCGGTCTCCCGCCGTCAGGCCGCTGCGGACGATGTAGTCGTTGCCCCGCGTGTCGCCCACCTGGATCGGGCGCTGACGCGCGACCAGGCCGGAACCCTCCGTTACCGCCACGAAACAGAAGTACTGCCCGTTCACACGTGAGACGGCGGTGACCGGGATGGTGACGCCAGGCGCCGAGCGCCAGACCACGCGGATCTTCACGAACTGCTGCAGTTTGATGTCGGCCGGGGCGTTGCGGAGCAGGCTCTTGGCCAGCACGGTCTGCGTCGTCGGATCGGCGCGCGGCGAGACGAACGTGATCGGATTCTCCGCCGCCACGTTGCCCTCGGCGTCCAGAATCTGCGTCATCAGTCCGGCCTTCAGCTCGGGCGCGCGATCGACCGGCACCTGGATGTAGGCCTCGAGGCCAGACTTGTCATCGACGGTCGTGATCACCGTCGAGGTGGTGATGCGATCCCCTTCGCGGACGGAGAGGTCGCCAACCACGCCGCCGGTGGGCGCGGTCAGGCGGTAATACTGCAGCTGGACGCGACCCTCGCGAACCTGCGCGTCGAGGGCCGACAGGTTGGCCTGGGCGGTGTCGAGGTTGTGGCGGGCGGCGTCGAACTCGTTCTGGCTGATCGCGCCGGCCGTCACCAGCGTCTGCAGGCGCGCGACCTGGGCCTTCCAGTACGTGAGGTCGGCGTCACGCCCCGTGCGCTGCGACTCGATGCTGCGGACGGTGGCGGCTTGCTTTTCCGGGTCGATCTGCACCATCGGCGTGCCGGCGCGGACGAGGTCTCCCGACTTGACGTAAATCTTGGTGATGCGGCCGTCGACCTGCGCCTGGATCGTGGTCGAGCTCAGGGAACGAACGGTCGAGATGAAGTCCGAGGAGAGCTCGATCGGCGTCTCCTGGAGCGTGACAATCCTGACGCCCGCCGCCGGGGCGCCGCCGCGGCCGCCCGCGCCTGCGGTGGCCGGGGCGCCGCCGC